>NZ_JBQFQX010000008.1:0-179143 GCF_056537105.1 Ruegeria sp. CH11 | reverse complement strand
CTAAACCCTAACCTCAGATGCCCACCGTCTCTCCGATGTGTCTCCACCGCTACCGCAGCGTCCCAACCGCCTCACCAGCGCCGGTGAAGGGCGTTCTAAGCATAACCCAAACCACGCGCAAGTGGAAAAAACACAAAAATACAAAAAAACAAACAAATCAATAAAATCTAAATTAAATCATAACGTTAAGGGGTCTTTGCACCAGAACTCACCCAAGCTACCAGGCACGCATGAAGTGACCTGGCCTTTATTCACACACTTACCCACAGACTCGGCCTTCAATTACACAGAGTCGGCCTGCCTACGGCGATTGATCAAATTTGGAATCGGCAGGCGAAGCGCAAGAAGCAGAAGAATGAGGGCCAGATAAACCAGCGGCTCGATCTGAAACCCTTTCGCCAGCATGATGTAGTGAACCGCGCCCAGAATCGCCGCCGGGAAAACAAGCCGGTGCAACTTGCGCCAACGTGGTCCAAGCTTGCGCACAGACCAGTTGTTCGACGTTGCAGCCAGAGGCAGTAACAGCAAAAAGGCAGCCATTCCGACAGTGATGTAAGGGCGCTTGAGGATATCTGCCCAAATCTGACTGAGGACCTGAACGTCAAGCACAAGCCAAACCAGCAGGTGCAAGCTGACATAGCTGAACGCAAGCACTCCGACGGCGCGGCGAAACTTCATCAGGTTCAGGTTGGCGAACCGCCGCAAGGGCGTAATCGCCAGACCGAACACCAGAAGTTGCAGCGCAAGCTCACCGTACCTGTGCTCGAGGGCCTCGATCGGTTCGACGCCCAGCCCACCGGTCAGCCCGAGGTAAAACAGCCAGGGCGCCGGAAGCGCTCCTAACAGATAGACAGCCCAAACGGGCACCATGCGAAGGATATGATTCACTGCTTGCACGTTGTCAGTAGAATTTGGTCAGGTCCATGCCTTCGTACAGACTGGCGACCTCTTCTTCGTAGCCATTGAACATCAATGTGGGGACGCGTTTGGCAAACAGACCGCCGCCGATGCGCCGCTCGGACGCCTGCGACCAACGGGGGTGGTCCACAGTTGGGTTCACATTGCTGTAGAACCCGTATTCACCCGGAATGGACATGTTCCAGCTTGTCGGCGGTTCAACATCCGTCAGCGTAATGCGGACGATCGACTTGATCGACTTGAACCCGTATTTCCACGGCACCACCAGTCGCAGCGGTGCACCATTCTGGTTCGGGATCGGACGGTCATAAATTCCCGTGGCCATGATGGTCAGGGGATGCATAGCTTCGTCCAGTCGCAGACCTTCGCGATACGGCCATTGCAGAACCGGGAACTGTACGCCCGGCATTTCATCCGGGCGAAGCGCGGTCTGAAAGGCCACGTATTTCGCCCCTGCCTGCACGCCCGCCATAGTCAGCAGATCGGCAAGCTCAAAGCCATTCCACGGAATCACCATCGACCACGCCTCGACACAGCGGAACCGGTAGATCCGCTCTTCAACGGTCGTTTCGGCCATCACATCCTGAAAGTCGTAATCGCCGGGACGATCGACCATACCGTCGATCTTGATGCTCCAGGGCTCGGTCGTCAGGGCGCCTGCGTATTTGGCAGGATCGTCCTTGCGGGTCCCGAACTCATAAAAGTTGTTGTAGGACGTGATCTCTTCCCAGGTGTTCGGCTCAAGCGCCTCCTGTGCGGCACCCGGTCGTGCGATACCCGCCAACCCGACACCGGCCAGCCCGGCCATCACCTGCCGCCGGTTCAGGAACGCCGCCCTCGGGGTAACGTCGGCATGTGTCAAAGTGTTGGTCCAGCGATGCGCCATTTGGGTCTCCGTCCTGTATCAGCGTCGTATGTGACGTAGTGCTCTGATAGCACAGAGCCAAGGAAACAGGCGTCACGTTTGAGCGAAGTCGCTGTAACGTTCGCCTTTGCCTGGCCTCTATCGCACAAGATTGAGGCCAGAACGCCAAGATTGGGTATAGTGGTCAGGTCGCAGCCAGATCTGCGGACCACAAAAAATTTAGCCGACAGGGAGAAGCAAATATGTGTGACATCTGTGTAATGAATGCCGTCAAAGACAAAATGTTGTCGCGGCGAAACTTCTTCAAGGCTGCCGCTGCCACAAGCGTGGCTGCGGCTGCAACCGGTGCGAGCGCCCCGGCGGCGCTGGCAATGGGTCACGGCGGGGTCGAGGATATGACCCATACGCTCAGCTCCGATTTTCCGACTTGGGGAGGTGAGCCCGGTATCTCGGCCGAGCAGGCGTTCACCTTCGCCGAACACGGCTTTAACCTGTTCAATCTGACGATCAACGAACATACCGGAACGCATATAGATGCGCCGCTGCACTTCTCGGCAGATGGGGCATCAGTGGACGAGATACCGGTGAACGATCTCGTTGCACCGCTGTGCGTGGTGGATATCGCCGCACGCGCAGCCGAGGACGCCGACACGCGCGTCACGCCAGATGACGTGAAGGCGTGGATCGCCGCGAACGGAGACATACCGGACGGTGCCTGTGTTGCCATGCATTCTGGCTGGGCTGGCAAAACAGCAACGGATGAATTCCGGAATTTCGATGGCGAAGCGCAGCACTATCCCGGCTTCCATGTCGAAGCGGCGCAAATGCTGATGGAAGACACCGGCGCACGGTCTATCGCGGTGGATACGCTGTCACTGGATCACGGCATGTCCGCCGATTTCGCCACCCACTACGCCTGGCTGCCATCGGGCCGGTTTGGGATCGAATGCCTGGCCGGGTTGGACCGTGTGCCAGCGTCCGGCGCAACATTGGTGATTGGCGCGCCCAAGCACAAAGGCGGCACGGGTGGACCAGCGCGGATTTTTGCGCTGGTATGATCCGAAAAAGTAATCGAGACAATGGCCCACCCTTTCGGTGGGCCTTTTGGTTCTCTAGACATCCTGCCGGGTCGGTCCGGAAATGACACAATACCGATCTGCTTTTGCCACCTTCTCAGGAAAGACTGGCATCGCGGAGGCTGCTTAATTATCCGGCTCGCACAAGAACAATGAATACAGGACAACCCATTGCTTTTTTCCCAAGCCATTCCTTTGTCATTTTCCATATTCTGGCGCCTTGCGATGGTGTTTCCCGTCATGCTGATCGGACTCACGCTCTATGCCTTTGTCGGATTTCTGGTAGGATTCCTGATCGGCCTGCTGATACCTGCGCTGACTTTTATCGTGGCGTTTCTGATCATCGCCTCTTCGACCGCAATTCCGGTGTTGCTTGGAACACGCTTCGGACTGCAGGCCGAGGGCATGCGGCCAAGCATCCGGGTTTGGGGGCTGGTCCTGCCTGCAATCATATATGGTGCGGTTCAGGGCGTCGGAATGACTGTGGTGTTCGGTTTGATGGCTGCGTTTTCGGCGGTGATGATTTCGCCCGAGGTTCTGCAGCTTAACCAGACCGCCGAACAGGCATTGGGGTATCTGGAGTCCGCCTGGGCCATACCCGCGATGCTGGCGCTGATCGCCGTGTTTCTGTCTATGTGCTCGATTCGTGCCAGTATGCTGGTTCCGATTGCGTCCGCCTCGATCGGGCGCGATCCGGACGGCATGACCTATACGCCATTTCGGCATTTCCGCGCGTCGTTTGGCCCGCTCTTTGCGCTGACCATTCTCAGCTATGTTGGGGCGAGCATCCTGTGTTCCGTCCTGATGATTCTGACCTTCGCGTCCGGCGTGGCCCAAGACCTGGCAACCGAGCTGCAGGAATTCGTGAACATGACCAGAGGCACCGCCCCGATCCGGCCGCTCTGGTCGCTGATCGTACTCTACGTCATCTATGTCCTGATCGGTGTGTGGACTTTCAGCCTGCAATGCGCCGGTGGCGTCGTCGGGTATCTGCATCTGAAAAACAAAGCCGAGTCCAAACAGCCGTTAATGTATGCCCCGCCCAAGCCGCAACCGACGCCGCCGCCCATCGAAAAATCCGGTCCGAAACTGTCGTCGGATGAGTTGCGGGCACTGCGCAAGAGCCGCGAGTTTGGCGGCGTCTAGGTAGCCAGACACAAAAAAGCCCGCCAATTCGGCGGGCTTCTCGGTTCTGAGTCTCAGATCAATGCACCACAGCATCGTCCGGTCTTGGGCGTTCGGACGTGCCCAGTCGATCGCCGATGATCAACCCTTCGGCACCGGCTGTCACTGGAACGGTTTCACCGTCCTTGATCTCACCAGCCAGCAACGCTTCGGCCAGCGGGTTCTGCAAGGCACGCTGGATCACGCGTTTCAGCGGACGGGCGCCGAAGACCGGGTCATAGCCTTCGTTGGCAAGCCATTCCTTGGCGCCATCGTCCAAGGCCAGCTCGATCTTGCGGGCGGCCAGACGTTTTTGCAGACGTGCCATCTGGATATCGACGATGCCATCCATATCGGCCCGCTTGAGGCGGTCAAAGATGATGGTCTCGTCCAGACGGTTCAGGAATTCGGGCCGGAAATGCGCCCGGACCGCATCCATCACGTCACGTTTCGCCTGCGCGCTGTCCGCTCCTTCGGGCAACTGGCTCAGCGCCTGAGACCCAAGGTTCGACGTCAGGATGATCAGCGTCTGCTTGAAGTCCACGGTGCGGCCCTGACCATCGGTCAGTACGCCATCGTCCAGAACCTGCAGCAGCACGTTGAACACATCCGGGTGCGCCTTTTCGACCTCGTCAAACAGCACGACCTGGTAAGGTCTGCGCCGCACCGCTTCGGTCAGCACACCGCCTTCGTCATAACCAACATAGCCCGGAGGCGCACCGATCAGACGGGCAACCGCGTGTTTCTCCATGAACTCGGACATATCGATGCGAACCATCGCGTTGTCGTCATCGAACAGGAAGTTCGCCACGGCCTTGGTCAGTTCGGTCTTACCCACGCCGGTCGGCCCGAGGAACAGGAACGAACCCAGTGGACGACCTTCGTCGTTCAGACCGGCTCGCGCCCGGCGCACGGCATTGGCCACGGCGGTCACCGCCGCATCCTGACCGATCACGCGGGAATGCAGATCGTCTTCCATCCGC
Organism: Ruegeria sp. CH11; assembly: GCF_056537105.1. Classification (NCBI taxonomy): domain Bacteria; kingdom Pseudomonadati; phylum Pseudomonadota; class Alphaproteobacteria; order Rhodobacterales; family Roseobacteraceae; genus Ruegeria; species Ruegeria sp. CH11. The sequence goes on along the minus strand of NZ_JBQFQX010000008.1, from coordinate 174,137 downwards.
AGCAGCTTCTCACGCTCACCTTCCAGCATTTTCGAGGTCGGGATACCGGTCCAGCGCTCGACAACGCTAGCAATCTGTTCCGGGCGCACTGTTTCCTCAGCCATCATGGCGTTGCTTTCGGCGTTCTCGGCCTCGGTCAGCTTTTTCTCAAGCTCTGGGATAACGCCATAGGACAGCTCACCAGCTTTCGCCAGATTGCCCTCACGCTTGGCGATCTCCAGATCAGCGCGCGCTTTGTCGAGCTGTTCTTTCAGGTCGCGCGCACCCGCGAGCTTGTCACGTTCGGCCTGCCACTGGGCGGTCATCTCGGCGGATTGCTCCTGCAGATCGGCCAGATCCTTTTGCAAGGTTTCCAGACGATCCTTGGACGCCGCGTCGTCTTCCAGCTTCAACGCCTCTTCCTCGATCTGCATTTGCAAGATCTGGCGATCCAACTGATCGAGTTCTTCGGGCTTGGAATCCACCTCCATCCGCAGACGCGACGCGGCCTCATCGACCAAATCGATGGCTTTGTCTGGCAGAAAGCGGTCGGTGATGTACCGATGCGACAAGGTCGCCGCCGACACCAGCGCAGAGTCGGAAATCCGCACGCCGTGGTGCAGCTCGTACTTTTCCTTGATGCCGCGCAGGATGCTGATCGTGTCCTCGACGGTCGGTTCAGCCACCACAACGGGCTGGAACCGGCGCGCAAGGGCCGCGTCTTTTTCGACGTATTTGCGGTACTCATCCAGCGTCGTCGCACCGATACAATGCAGCTCACCCCGGGCAAGCGCGGGCTTGATCAGGTTGGCAGCGTCCATCGCGCCGTCGGACTTCCCAGCCCCGACGAGCGTGTGCATCTCGTCGATGAACAGGATGATCTCACCGGCGGCTTCGGTGACCTCGGTCAGAACCGCCTTGAGGCGTTCTTCGAACTCACCACGGTATTTCGCACCGGCAATCAGCGCACCCATGTCGAGCGCGAGCAGCTTCTTGTCCTTCAGCGATTCCGGCACGTCACCATTCACGATGCGCAAAGCCATGCCTTCGGCAATCGCCGTTTTACCGACGCCGGGTTCACCGATCAGAACAGGGTTGTTCTTGGTGCGGCGTGACAGAACCTGCATCGAGCGGCGGATTTCCTCATCCCGCCCGATGATCGGATCGATCTTGCCCTCGGCCGCCGCCTCGGTCAGGTCACGCGCGTATTTTTTGAGGGCTTCATAGCCTTCTTCCGCCGAGGCCGTGTCAGCAGTGCGACCCTTGCGGATATCGTTGATCGCCTCATTTAGTTTCTGGGCGGAAACGGCACCGGCTTCCAATGCCTCTTTGGCCTTGGACTTCACCATGCAAAGCGCCATCAGAACGCGTTCGACCGGCACAAAGCTGTCGCCTGCTTTGGTGGCGATCTTCTCGGCCTCATCCAGAACCTTGGCGGTCTGGCCGTCCATGTAAATCTGGCTCGCGTCGCCGCTGACCTTTGGGATTTTCCCCATCGCAGCGTCCAGCGCCTCAACCACGCGGCTTGGCGCGCCGCCAGCGCGCGTGATCAGATTGCTTGCCAGCCCCTGAGCGTCATCCATCAATGCCTTGAGTATATGCGTAGGCTCCAGCCTCTGGTGCCCCTCGCGCAGCGCAATCGTCTGCGCCGCCTGCACGAAACCCCGTGCCCGCTCGGTGAACTTGTTCAAGTCCATAGTAATCTCCTTCTATAAGCGCCCCTTGGTGATGCGCCCGCTAGGCGGCACGCGTCGGTTTGGGCCTCACATTCAATTTGGGTAATATCGACGTGTATTCAAGGTCATCTCGTCACAATAACGCAGTCAATACTCTGCGCTTGCAAATCGAAGGTGAATTGCCTCAAATCAACGATACCGAACCGGTATTGAGAACGCCACGCAATGGTTTCGTTAAATGGTCTGCGCATCTGTGTTTCTGAGCAATGGTCGCCTACTATAGGTGACCCCAGCCTGATGGGATGGCTGACTGTCGCTGCTTACGGTATCACCGCAATTTTGTGTCTGGGCGCAATGCGCAAACCTGCAGACCTGGCGGTCAGATCGTTCTGGTTGATCCTGACGCTGCTGTTGCTGGCTCTGATGATCAACAAGCAGCTTGATCTGCAATCGGCGTTGACTGCCGCCGCGCGCTGCCTGTCGCAGATGCAAGGTTGGTACGAGGATCGACGTTCACTGCAGATCGGTTTCATTCTGGTGGTCGCGTTTAGCGGCATCTGGATTGCGATTGTCAGCCTTTGGCTACTGCGCAGACATCTGGGACAGATCGGGTTGGCGTTGCTCGGGCTTATTGCCCTCATATGCTTTGTGATGATCCGCGCCGCCGGGTTCCATAACGTCGACGCGTTGCTGAGCGCAGATTTTCTGTCCATTCGGATGAACTGGGTTTTGGAACTGTCCGGAGTTCTTCTCATTGCGATCAACGCCATTTTCATACTTGCCAAAAATCAACGCCGCGCAACTGTATAAACGGTGTACCCCCCTGTTTCCGCCAGTTCCCGCGCCCCATACATATCGACAAGAGATCGCGCCGCGTCGCTGCCGGTCGGGCAGGAAACCAAGTCTGCCGCATCGTCCAGAAAGTTCACAGTAAACGCTGTTTCTCCGGTCAGTTGGCACTCGTCATCGGTTGCGCGATAGCCCCCTACGAAACGCAAATCATCGTTGGGCGGAGCAACCGCGGTGACCGCAGACTCGGACGGTGTTTCCTGACACGCGGCCAAAACAATGCAAAATAGAACAAGTTTTCTCATGTCGGTCCCCTTTGGCTAATCCGGTGACCATAGCACAGGACACGCGCTGCGCATGGACAGACCGGCCCGAACCCGTTAGGACGCAGACGTTTGCCAAAAAGGAGCTTGCCCCAATGTCCGATGACCGTCTGATCGTTGCCCTTGATGTTCCCAACGCCCTGCAGGGTCTGGCCATGGCCGAGCGGCTGGGGGATTCCGTGTCGTTCTACAAGATCGGCCTGGGCATGCTGACCGGCGGCGGGCTGGCATTGGCCAATGAGCTGAAACAGGATCACGGCAAGCGCATCTTTCTGGATATGAAACTGTTCGACATCGGTAACACCGTGGAAAACGCGGTGCGTGGGTTGGCGCAATTCGATCTCGATTTCCTGACGGTGCATGGCGATCCGCATGTGGTCCGCGCCGCAAAAGAGGGGGCTTCGGGCAAGGACCTAAAGATTCTTGCGGTGACAATCCTGACCTCGCTGAACCGGGATGATCTGGACGCCAGCCTGCTGAAAGCGGGCGATATGCAGGACCTCGTGGTCGAGCGCGCCGCCAAAGCGCTGGACGCCGGAGCCGACGGTGTTATCGCCAGCCCGCAAGAGGCTGCGCTGATCCGCGCCCTTCCCCAGGCCCAGGGCCGTCTGATTGTGACACCGGGCGTACGCCCCGCAGGCACGGCGCTCGGAGACCAGAAACGCGTGGCCACCCCGGCCAGCGCGATCGGTGACGGCGCCGACCATATCGTCGTTGGACGTCCGATCTACCAGGCCGAAAACCCCAAAGCTGCGGCCGAGGCGGTTCTGGCCGAGCTAAATTCTCTGAAACTGAACTGACCCGGTTGGCGTGTTTCTCCGCCGTTTTTGGTGCAGAATGCGCTGCAACCAGTTGACGTAACGTCAATTTTTGGGTTGCCCGCGCCAATTTGTCCCTGTGCCTGAAAACACACATGCAAAAGTCGAGTTTTGACAATGTCGCGTTCAGGCTATCGCGGATGGGTTTTTTGAACGATTCTAGCCTTGATACACTCCCCAACGGACCGCTTCTTCCTGAGGTCCGTTACCTCTCCCCCGCGCAAAGCGGGGGTCTTCTTTTGGACATACACGAACGTACCGCAGGGCCTTTGATCACGCGTAAGGGGTGATATAAGAAGGGTTCCAAATCTACTGCCCCGCTGCAAGAGGATGTGGATGCCCGGTCTTTGCCGAGATTGCCTGACCTCATTGACCGACGAACGGCGTTGCCCGTCCTGCGGCAGTCCCCGCGTGACTTCCCATCCTGAACTGTTCGACCTGAGCATCGCCCATATGGATTGCGACGCGTTTTACGCCTCGGTCGAAAAACGCGACAATCCTGAACTGGCTGACAAGCCGGTGATTATCGGCGGTGGCAAGCGCGGGGTCGTCTCGACCGCATGTTACGTCGCTCGCATCCGGGGCGTTCGGTCGGCGATGCCAATGTTCAAGGCGTTGCAACTGTGCCCCGACGCAGTCGTGATCAAGCCGCGCATGTCGGTCTATGCCGAAGCCTCGCGCGCGATTCGCGCGATGATGGACGAATTGACACCGGATGTGGAACCTCTGTCGCTAGACGAAGCCTTTATGGACCTGTCCGGAACCGCCCGGCTGCATGGCGCTCCACCGGCGGCGATGCTTGCGCGGCTGGTCAAGCGCATGAAAGATGAACTGGGTTTGACCGGCTCGATCGGGTTGAGCCACAACAAGTTCTTAGCCAAGGTCGCCTCGGATCTGGACAAACCACGCGGGTTTTCTGTGATCGGTAAGGCCGAGACAGCCTCGTTCCTGCACGACAAGCCGGTGCGCCTGATCTGGGGAATCGGCCCTGCGGCACAGGAATCGCTCGACCGGGCAGGTATTCGCACCTTCGCCGATCTGCTGCGCTGGGATCAGGAGGCGCTGACCGCACGGTTCGGCGCGATGGGGTACCGGCTCTGGCATCTGGCGCGAGGTCAGGACAAACGGCGCGTTTCGGCGCATGAGCCGATGAAGTCGATCAGCAACGAAACAACGTTCTTCGAGGACACGGCCTGTATCGACATTCTGGATGGGCATATCTGGCGTCTGTCAGAAAAGGTAGCAGACCGGGCCAAGGCCAAGGGATTGGCCGGGCGCGTGGTGACGCTGAAGCTAAAGAAAGCCAACCACAAGATTATCACCCGGCGCGTTTCGCTGCGCGATGCAACCCAGATTGCAGATCGGATCTATCGCACTGCCCGTGGATTGTTCGATCAGGTCGGCGATCAGGGCCCCTATCGCCTGCTGGGTTGCGGCCTGTCCGATCTGTGCCCTGAAGACCAGGCGGATACATCCGGCGATCTGCTGGATCCGGGCGCCGCGCGGCGGTCACAGGCCGAGCGCGCAACGGATGCGATACGGAAACGGTTCGGAACTGATGCAATCGTAAAGGGTCGCGCGCTGCGCTGATCCTTATTCAGCCGCCAGACGGGCCGGAAGCGCACCGATCGCAGCGATCTCTGACACAACTTCGTCCAAAATCTCGCGGAACGCCTGGAAATTCTCATTGGGCGCGATCCGGTCTTCATCCATGTACAGCGATCGGTCGATCTCGATCTGGACCGCGTGCTGATAGCGACCGGGCCGCCCGTAGGTCTGCGTCACATAGGCACCGGCAAAGGGCGCATTTCGGGCGACATTCAGCCCTGCCGCTGCAAAGGCCGCTTCGATCTGATCTACGATCACGCCAGACGCCGACGCGCCAAAGCGATCCCCCAGGACGATATCGGGCCGTCTGGTTTGCCCGCTGCTGGTGGTCGCCACTGCCTCGTGCGGCATCGAATGGCAATCGATCAGGATCGCCTGCCCGAATTTTTCATGTGATTCAGCCAGAAGGGATTTCAGACGCGTATGGTATGGCCGCCAGTAAGTGTCGATCCGCAGCCGCGCCTCATCCATTGTCAGTTTCCCGTGATAGATCGACCGTCCGTTGGCCACGACCCGGGGAATCACGCCCAGCCCCGAGGCCACACGCGGATTGTGCCCCTGTCGGCGCGCGCCTTGAATCAGCGCCGGATCCATTTCGTCGGCGCTGCGATTGAGGTCCAGATAGGCGCGCGGCATCGCGGCTTTCAGAAAAGGGGCACCATATCGCGAGGCCCCGTCGAACAGTTGATCAACAAACGCGTCCTCCGAGGATCGAATCACATTGCGATTCAGAACCGAGCGCTTCAAGAACGCCTCGGGGTAGTCCCGACCGCTATGGGGCGACGCAAAAACCACGCAAGAACTGCGGTTTTCAGGTAAGTCCAGATCATAAGCGGCGGTCGGCATGAGCACTCCTTGTTCATGTTGAACATAGACTGGAAAATAGTTCTGCCAAACCCCTTGATCCCCCCAACGACTCCTTTTATAGAGCCCGTCACCGGCGCGGAGTTCCGCGCCCCATTTCGTTATGGGGCTGGGCACGCAAAGGTTCGTGGGCGGTTAGCTCAGCGGTAGAGCACTTCGTTGACATCGAAGGGGTCACAAGTTCGATCCTTGTACCGCCCACCATCGTATCACTGTTTCGGGTCTGACCCGGGGCACCCGCTAACCCAGGCGCTGGCCAGGTCTTTTTGATGAAGGCGCCGCAAAATGGAGACAGACCCATGAAGGTCAAGAACTCGCTCCGCTCGCTCAAGAACCGGCACCGTGACTGCCGTGTTGTGCGTCGCAAAGGCCGCGTCTACGTGATCAACAAGACGCAGCGCAAGTTCAAAGCTCGCCAGGGCTGAGAACTGCACATAGCTGTTTGAAAAAACCGCGCCTCCGGGTGCGGTTTTTTTCATGTCCGGTAATCATTTTGGCGACAGTCAGAATGTCATCCCTGCATGGATCAAGATTCCAACGACCATCAACAGGTTGAGGACCATCGAAATCCCGTTTCCCACATAGATGGGCAGTTTGCCGACAACCAACCCGTATGTGAACCAAAGCAGCGATAGCCCCGCATAAAGTGACCATGACAGCAGGGACTGACCGGTCGCATGCTGCGAATGGGTGAAGTACAGCTTTACAAGCTGCGGCAACGTCGCAAACGGTCCGACAACGCCGACAAACACCATGAATCCTTCGAACCGCGCCATCCAGTGACCCAGATTCGACTTTTCGAGCTTTTTGGCCAGTGATTCTGCCATTGCGTCTTTCCCTTAGATTCAGACCTTGTACCGAGGTCTGCCAGCACCTCGAAGATAGTTTATCTTTTTTGCAGCCCTGTGCCAGTACTCCGCCAGAATCCACGCAGCCGAAGCGGTTAGGACCAAACTTTGTCGCGATGCTGAACAAACAAGCCGCACCCAAGACCGATCAAATCCTCTCACGTCGCGGATTTAGGCAGATTTATTTCATGGTTTCACTTGCAAAGCGGCTCACTTCGGTTAATTGAGAAAAACAATCAGGTTTTCCCTGTATGACCACACTCAACATTGGGATACATCATGCTGAAGTCCACGAGCTGCATCGCCTCTGCCCTTTCTGCTCTGATCGCTACATCGGCCATCGCTGAAGGCGAACTGAACCTCTATTCGTCGCGCCACTATGACACCGACGAAAACCTCTATGCAGAATTCGAAGAGGCCACAGGCATCACCATCAACCGCATTGAAGGCAAGGCAGACGAACTGATCGCGCGGATGGAGGCAGAGGGCGCGAACTCACCCGCAGACATTCTGCTGACAGTCGATACCTCGCGGCTGTCGCGTGCCAAGAATGCGGGCATCCTTCAATCGATCGACAGCGATGTGCTGGAAGAACGTATCCCGGCCAACCTGCAAGACCTTGACAATCAATGGTTCGGCTTTTCCCAACGGGGACGCATCATTTTCTTCGACAAGGAAAACGTCACCAACCCGCCGACCACCTACGCCGATCTGGCCAAGCCCGAATACAAGGGCATGATCTGCATTCGCTCGTCCAACAATACGTATAATCAGACTTTGCTGGCCTCGATCATCACGCATGAAGGGACTGAGGCTGCCAAGGCCTGGGCCGAAGGCATAGTCGCGAACATGGCCCGCGCACCGCAGGGTGGTGACACCGATCAGTTGCGCGGCATTGTGTCGGGCGAGTGCGAAATAGCGGTTTCGAACACCTATTATTTTGCCCGCGCGATCCGCAAAGACGTCAAAGGATTGTCGGCTGAACGCGACAAAGTGGGTTTCGTGTTTCCCAATCAGGACAGCTATGGCGCGCATATGAACCTGTCCGGCGCGGGCGTTGCCGCCAACGCTCCGAACAAGGAAAACGCCATCCTGTTCCTGGAGTATCTGGCCAGCGATAGCGCGCAGAAATATTTCTCGGGCGGCAATGACGAATTCCCGGCGGTTGCAAGCGTCGAGGTCGCGGACTCGGTCAAACAGTTGGGCGAATTCAAGGCGGACGATGTCAATCTGTCTGAGGTGGCCAAGAACCTGCCAGAAGCGCAGAAGATCTTTAACGAAGTTGGCTGGAAGTAAAGCAACCGCTATCCGATAGGTGAAAGAGCGCGGCATTGCCTGCGCTCTTTTTCGTTGCGGCGTAGTTAAGAATAGTAAAGAATGGTCGTATCAGAGAATATTTCCCGGATATGATCGGTGCTGGATACGCTTTCAAACCGCCTCGCAAACCGCCTCAGTGAGTTGAGGACTTCGCGCGCGTGGTCCCTTGACCAACTTGCCGAACACAGCGGCATTAGCCGCGCAACACTGTCGCGCATGGAAAAGGGCGAGGTCAGTCCAACGGCTGAAACACTCGGGCGGTTATGCGCGGCATTCGGTCTTCCAATGTCGCGCCTGCTGATGATGGTCGAAGACAGTTTTGACCCCCGCGTCCCGTTCGAGCGGCAACCGGAATGGCGCGACCCTGAAACCGGGTTTACCCGCAGATCGGTCTCACCCCCGGCCGCCGGTTTAAGCGGCGAAGTCTTGGAAGGGCACCTGCCGCCGGGCACTGTCATCGCCTATGACGCGCCGCCCAAACCGGGGCAGGAACATCACCTGATCATGCTGGACGGCTCGCTGACACTGACGGTGGATGGCACACCGCATGACCTGACAGGGGGTGATTGCCTGCGGTATCACCTGTCCGGGCCGACCCGCTTTGAAACCAGCGCCACCCGGGGCGCCCGTTACATGTTGTTTCTGATATGATCACACGCCTGACCGACACTTCCTTTGACGCGGCGCTAGAGGATCTGACAGAAATTCTGTACGGCTGCGTTCATGCCGGCGCCAGCATCGGGTTCATCCTGCCTTTTTCCAGGGACGATGCGCGCGCCTATTGGCAAAACTCCGTCCGAAAGGGACTTCGGCGCGGCACGCTGGATTTATTCGTGGCCCGTCAGGACGGACGCGTTCTGGGAACCGTGCAACTGATACCGGCGCAAATGCCCAACCAACCGCATCGTGCGGATGTGGCCAAGCTGCTGGTTCGCCCCGACGCGCGCCGCAAAGGGCTGGGTCGCGCGCTGATGGCAGCACTGCAATCGCGCGCGGTCGAACTGCGACGGACGACGCTGGTACTGGACACGCGCAGCACCGACCCGTCGCGCATCCTATACCAAAGCCTCGGTTTTCAAATTGCCGGAGAAATTCCGAATTATTGTCGAAATCCTTTCGACACTCGGTTGGAGCCGACGACTTTCATGTTCAAAGACCTGACCTCGGGCCAAGAAGGCCCAGCCACTCCTTAGGTGTCGATATCAAGAGCCAGCGCGTGAATGCGGGGGACCACATCGCCCAGCGCCGCATGGACCGCCCGGTGGCGGGCGACGCGGGACTGACCTTTGAACGCGTCCGAGCGGATACGGACGTTGAAATGGCTTTCTCCGCCCTCGCGAAACCCTGCATGTCCTCTGTGACTTTCGCTATCGTCCACGACCTCCAGCTCACGCGGGGTGAATGCCGCCTGAAGGCGGTTACGAATTTCGTCAGACATGGTCATTTTTTCGCCCTGCGACAAAATTTTTGCCGCTTCCCTCTTCTACTCTGTGTCCCTTACGTTAAACTGCTGCCTCCGAGTCGAAAAGACGCGTTCGCAGGAGCAGGCAAATGGAAAAATCAGACCCGTTTGGATTCGATATGTCCGTATCCAGCGCCAAGAAAAAGAAACCGCGCGGGCGGCGGGGCATGTCGGGCGCGTCCGAAACATCAGTGCGTATCTGCGACCATCCCGGCTGCGAAGAGCCGGGCAAATTCCGTGCGCCCAAGGCGCCGGATGTGCTGGATGATTTTTACTGGTTCTGCCAGCAGCACGTGCGCGAATATAACCAGAAGTGGAACTTCTTCGACGGCACCACCGAGGCCGAGCTGAACGCACAGCGCTCGAAAGACAAGGTCTGGGAACGCGAGACCAAACCGATGGGCGACCCAGAAGCCCGCGCCTGGGCGCGTCTGGGCATCGAAGACCCGCATCAGGTCCTGGGCTCGAACAGCACGCAGAACAAAGGCCGCACCTCTGGTGGTGGTGGCCGTCGCCTGCCCCCCACCGAACGCCGCGCGATCGAGATTCTGGAAGCAAATGACAGCTGGTCCAAGGCCGAGGTGCGCAAGGCGTACAAAAAACTGATCAAGGTTCTGCATCCTGACATGAACGGCGGCGATCGCTCACAGGAAGAACAGCTGCAAGAGGTTGTTTGGGCCTGGGATCAGATCAAGGACAGTCGTAACTTCAAGTAAGCAACGTAAAAGCGTGGGCGACCGCCAATTGTGGCAACCCGCCCGGCAAAACTGTTACGCGGACAGAACGTCCGCGGTATCCGCATAAAACCGCTCAAGACTTTCCAAGGTCGGGGCGGAATCCATGGGACCCTCGGGAACATTGAGGCCCGCGGCCAGGACGATCGTGTTAACGAAATCAAAAATGCCGCACACCTCGACCACTTCGTACATCGCCCTTTCGCTCCACCCCGCGTTGCGGGCGGCGTTGCTGGCAATGGCAATCTCATCACTGTTCCTGCCCCGCAAGCTGAGCGCATAGCCCAAAAGCGGCTGAATTCGCTCATTGGTGGTTTCGATCGGTCCAGAAAAGACTTCGGCGAACATCGTGTGATAGAAGGTGCAGTAAGGGGTAGTGTTGTGATGTGAAATAAACGCGGCAATAGCTTCACGCTCGCCGCGTGTCAGCTCGCCCTCAGCGCACATGATGCTATGGAGCAGACGGACCAGCATTTCTGAATTGCGTGGAAACAGCTTCAATACCTCGGTCAGATCACTGCCTGACGTCAGGCCAACAAAGTTTGTCATGTTAATTCAACCCTACTAAAATCGGCCCGCGCGGAGTTCCACCTGACCTTCCTTCAAAGCAACCTAGTCGCCGAAATCTCAAATGTCACGAACTCCTCTTGGTCGAGTTTAATTGTCGTTATGCAAGCTGGAATTGTGCAACGGTTCCGCAGTTTCTTTCGCACCCCACACCCCTGTTCTGATCAGGAAACGCCGGTCGACACCATGTGCGATAAGGCCAGTTTCAAAGAAAAACCGGCTCAGCTTTTCTGGTCGGCGTCTTTCCCTTGCCCTTACCCGCAATATGTTGCACCACACACGGGTTCAAACCCGGCAATTCGGGCCAATTGATAAGGACAAGGCGCATGGCTGACGGATCGATCGATATCAACGCAAAACCAACCGAGGAAATCTCGGTCCGTGAAGTGTTCGGCATTGATACCGACATGGCCATCAAGGGCTTTGCCGAGCGCAGTGACCGTGTGCCGGTGATCGACCCGACCTACAAGTTCGACCCGGAAACCACATTGGCTATTCTGGCGGGCTTTTCGCACAATCGCCGGGTGATGATCCAGGGCTATCACGGCACTGGAAAATCGACCCATATCGAACAGGTCGCGGCCCGTCTGAACTGGCCTGCCGTGCGCGTGAACCTCGACAGCCATATCAGCCGGATCGACCTGATCGGCAAGGATGCGATCAAGCTGCGCGACGGCAAACAGGTGACCGAGTTCCACGAGGGCATTCTGCCCTGGGCGCTGCGCAACCCGGTTGCGATCGTCTTTGACGAATATGATGCGGGCCGGGCGGACGTGATGTTCGTGATCCAGCGCGTGTTGGAGCATGATGGCAAGCTGACGCTTCTGGACCAGAACGAGATCATCACGCCGAACCCAAACTTCCGCCTGTTCGCCACCGCAAACACGGTCGGTCTTGGCGACACCACCGGCCTCTACCACGGCACGCAGCAGATCAACCAGGCACAGATGGACCGCTGGTCGCTGGTCTCGACGCTGAACTACCTCAGCCACGATGCCGAGACGATGATCGTTCTGTCGAAGGCGCCTCTGTACAATACCGCCGAGGGCCGCAAGACCGTCAGCCAGATGGTAACTGTTGCCGATCTGACCCGGACCGCTTTCATGAACGGCGACCTCAGCACCGTTATGAGCCCACGGACCGTAATCAACTGGGCCCAAAACGCAGAGATTTTCCGCGATGTCGGCTATGCCTTCCGCCTGTCCTTCCTGAACAAATGCGACGAGCTGGAGCGTCAGACCGTGGCCGAGTTCTATCAGCGCTGCTTTGACGAAGAACTGCCGGAAAGCGCTGCGAGCGTCAGCCTGGGGTAAATTGTGAAGCGAGCAATCAAGGGTGCAGTGCTTCTTGCGCTGCCCTCTCTGGCGAACGCAGAGTTGCCTTCTTCCGTTTTCCCTGCAGACGCTACCGAAGTAGAGAAGATCAGACACTGCATCGCTGTAGACTACGCCAACACGATGGCTCAACTAGTTGGATCACAAATAGCCAACTTGTCTTCCAAGCCTCGCGATTATTTCTATGGTGAAACAGCGCGGACCAACCGACCTGCGGATTGGATTGTTGACGCCATAGGCGGAGTATTGGCTCTCGAAGATGCGCAAAAGTTGGCTCTCGGCTGGGAAGAAAACTGGCGAAGTCACGGAGAAACCTACTGGGCACCGATCATACTTAACGATGGTGAACCTTACAATATTCGCGAAGGTAGGATGCTCGTTGTCCACACATTAGCATGCGAGGAATTCAAGCGTGCTGTTGCAATTAGGTATGGACGCGGTTTCTATTCGGAAAACAGTCAGGAGATTGCGCTGCCCGAGTAAGCCCCGATTGATGGGCGACTGGTCAAGGTATCTAACATAACGACGCAAGTGTACCGGAGGGCAAATTGTTTTGCTTTTGCGGTACGCTGGCTTGATGGGAATTCACGCTTGGCCCTATGGCCAACGCCCCCGATTGGCACTAGGTTGCCGAGACAGAATAAGACCGGACGTGCCGCCGATGAGTAAACCAAACGACAACCCCGCCGACCCGTTCAAGAAGGCCTTGGCCGAGGCCACCAAAGTCATGGCCGACGACCCGGAACTGTCGGTCAGCTACACCGTCGATCCCTCGGGCCTGTCGGGCGAGTCGATGCGTCTGCCGCAGGTCTCTCGCCGCATGACGCGGGAAGAGGTTTTGCTGGCGCGCGGAACGGCGGACGCTTTGGCCTTGCAGCGCCGGTATCATGACGATGCGACCCATAACCGCTATGCGCCTCCGGGAGATATGGCGCGTGATCTCTACGAAGCAATGGAGACCGCGCGGTGCGAGGCGATGGGCGCGCGGGATATGCCCGGCACCGCGTCCAATATCGACGTCAAGATCGGGCACGAAGCGATCCGGCGCGGGTATGACCAGTGCAAACAGCCCGCCGATGCGCCGCTATCTGTGGCGGCGGGTTATTTGATCCGGCATCTGGCGACGGGGCGGGACATGCCACCGGCGGCAGAAAATGTCATGAACCTGTGGCGCGGCTTTATCGAGGAACAGGCAGGCGGCGCGCTGGAAAACCTTGATGAGGTGCTTTCGGACCAAGCCGAATTCGCCAAGTTCGCCCGGCAGATGATCAAGGATCTGGGCTATGGCGACCAGCTGGGCGACGACCCTGACGAGCTGGATGACGAGCAAGAGGACCAAGCCGAAGAAGACGCCGATGAACAGCCTGATCCCGACAGCACCGGCCAGGATGATCAGGACGAACAGGACGCCGACGCGACCCCGGAACAGACTCAGGAAGAACAGCAGGATCAGTCTCAGGCCCAGGTCTCGATGGACGAGATGGCCGAAGATGAGATGGGTGACGAGGCTGAAATGCCCGAAGGCGAGGCCCCTTTGGAGCCCCCAGCCCCGCCGCCTGCCTCCGAGGCGGACCCGGATTACAAGGTCTATCTGAACACCCATGACGAAGAGATTGCCGCCGAAGATTTGGCCGAACCGGCCGAGTTGGAACGGCTGCGCGCTTATCTGGATCAGCAACTTGAACCACTGAAGGGCGCGGTGAGCCGGTTGGCGAACAAGCTGCAGCGGCGCCTGCAGGCACAGCAGAACCGGTCCTGGGAGTTCGACCGCGAGGAAGGCATTCTGGACGCAGGCCGTCTGGCGCGCGTGGTGGCGAACCCGACCACGCCACTAAGCTTCAAGGTCGAGAAAGACACCGAGTTTCGCGACACCGTGGTGACACTTCTGCTGGACAATTCGGGCTCGATGCGCGGTCGCCCGATTTCCATCGCTGCAATCTGTGCGGATGTTCTGGCGCGCACGCTGGAACGTTGCAACGTGAAGGTCGAAATTCTGGGCTTTACCACCCGCGCCTGGAAAGGCGGTCAGGCGCGTGAGGCGTGGCTGAACGCTGGCCGTCCGCAACAGCCGGGTCGTCTGAATGACCTGCGCCACATCATCTACAAAGGGGCCGATGCCCCCTGGCGGCGCGCGCGCCCCAATCTGGGTCTGATGATGAAAGAGGGCCTGCTGAAGGAAAACATCGACGGAGAGGCGCTGGAATGGGCGCATCGCCGGATGCTGGCCCGGCGCGAGGCCCGCAAGATCCTGATGGTGATCTCCGACGGTGCGCCGGTCGATGATTCAACGCTCAGCGTGAACCCGGCAAACTACCTTGAGAAGCACTTGCGCGACGTAATCGCCATGGTCGAAAAGCGTAAGGCGGTGGAATTGCTTGCTATTGGTATTGGGCATGACGTGACCCGATACTATGACCGCGCCGTGACGATCACCGATGTGGAACAACTGGCCGGCGCTATGACCGAGCAACTGGCGGCCCTGTTCGACAGCGACCCCCGCGCGCGGGCACGGGTCATGGGGATGAAGCGCGCCAGCTGAACAGTGCCCATCTCGTCCGAAACTCGGTGCGCTGAACGGAACGCTTCGGCTTGTGTTCGGCCACGGCATTCGCTTGCGCCTGCCGCGACTGCGGCGATTGCGGGCGAAGTTTGTCGGGCGGGTAGCGCAGTAGCGTCGTATCGAAAGGAAGCATCATTGTTGGGTCCTCCAAGGCTGATGTTCTGATCTTCGTTTGTTCGGGCAGGCTTCGCTTGAAGAACATCCTGTGAATTTCCTTAGAAAACCCTGATTTTGGGTGGCCACCTTGCCGTGAGCGTGCGTGGCGGGTGATAATCCTTGAATGCGTTACCTGTTTGCAGATTATGTTTTGGACACTGAGGGCCACGTGTTGCTTTGCAATAATGAGCCCGTGGATATCGAACCTCAGGTGTTCGATCTGTTGCATTTACTGGTCCGAAACCCCGGCAGGCTGATGAGCCGCGACAACATTGTCGCGGATGTCTGGATGGGCCGGATCGTTTCGGAATCAACCATAAGCGCACGTATCGCATCGGCGCGCAAAGCAATCGGAGATAACGGCAGGTCGCAAAAATTGATCCAGACAGTCGCGAGGCGCGGTCTGAAGTGGGTCGCCGAGGTATCGACGGAAGAGAGAGTTTCTTCTGAACCATCGGTGGCAGGACAACGCATTCGGTATGCACAAACCCCGGAAGGCCAGTCACTTGCCTATACGGTAACCGGTTCGGGACCCAATGTTTTGCGCGGCGGATATAACTCAACTGATCTTGAGGCCGAATGGAACACGCCATCGGAACGTCAATTGTTTGAGACACTTGGCGCACGCTTTTCCCTGTTGCGGTTTGACCCGATCGGATTTGGCCGCTCGGATCGGTCCCTGAAACGCTTCTCGTTCGATTCTTCTGCCGAAAACATGATCCTGGCAGCAGATAGCGCCGGTTTCGAACGATTTGCGCTCTATTGCGAATCCGGCGGCGTGCTGGCGGCGATACGCGTTGCTGTCAGATACCCCGAGCGCGTGACACGGCTGGCAATTGTGGGCGGCTATGCCGAAGGGCGCGGGCGTCGGGAGCCAAACGTTGAATCGGACGCCCTGCGGTCGATGGCCGCCGAGGGCTGGCACGCGCCGGAAATCAGTTTCGTGTCCGCGATGATGCTTAGCTATTTTCCCGAAGGGCCGTTGGACGCAGTACATAACATGGCCCGAAACCTACTCAGCGCCTGCTCTCAGGACGTGATGCTGCAGCTGCGCGATGCAATCCATCAGGAGTCGGTGCTTACGCTCTTGCCGCAGGTCCAGTGCCCAACCCTGGTGATCCATTCGCGGCACGACAACGTCCACCCGGTTTCCGAGGCGCAGAAACTGGCCGCCGGAATTCCAAATGCCGAACTATTGGTGTTAGAGAGCGCAAACCATATTCCATTACCGGGCAACGCCGTTTGGGCCGAATTCGTCGACGCTCTGATCGGCTTTCTGGGCGAATAGCGCTTCGTCCAATTCAAGTCTGGACATTTCAAGTTGCGCGCATCACCTTTTCGCCGATCACCCCGGATGATGAGGCCGCAATGTTCCAGTCTTTCGAAGTCACCGCCCGCCCGGAACAGGGGCCTCCGCGACTGGCCGCGCTGCGCGCCGAAATGGCGCGCGAAGGGCTGGACGGTTTCCTGATCCCCCGAGCGGATGCGCATCAGGGGGAATATGTGGCCCCGCGGGATGAGCGGCTGGCCTGGCTGACAGGTTTTACCGGATCAGCCGGATTTTGCGCCGCGCTGACCGATATCGCAGGCGTCTTCATAGATGGCCGCTACCGCACGCAGGTCAAAGCGCAGGTTGCCAAGGATTATACGCCGGTACCTTGGCCGGACATTGCCCTGGGCGCGTGGTTGAAGACGCAGTTGCCCCAGGGCGGCAAAGTCGGTTTCGATCCCTGGCTGCATTCTGCCGGACAGATCGCGGCTGTTGAAAAGGACCTGAGCGGAAGCGGCGTCGAGCTGGTGCGCTATGAAAATCTGATCGATCGCATTTGGTCGGACCAGCCCGACCCTCCGATCAACCCTGTCAAAGCGCACCCAATTGAATTTGCCGGAGAAAGCGCTGAAAGCAAAATCTCGCGGCTGTCTGAAACTCTCAAACAAGCCGGACACAAGTCAGCGGTGATTACGCTGCCGGATTCGATCATGTGGCTGCTGAACATCCGCGGATCGGACATCGCATATAACCCGGTCGCACATGGATTTGCCATTCTCGACGCCGACGGGACGGTTGATCTGTTCATGGCTGAGGAAAAACTGAAGGACCTGCCGAAACCGCTCGGGCCAACCGTGAATCTGCGCCCACCCGAGGGTTTCCTGGATGCCGTCGCAATGCTGAGCGGCAGTGTTCAGGTCGACCTGGCTACCGTACCGCAGATCGTAGCGGACGCGTTGGGCGAGCGCATAGTCGATGACGGCGATCCCTGTGCGTTGCCCAAGGCGCGCAAAAACCCGGCCGAGATCGAAGGGACCGCTCAGGCGCATCTGCGTGATGCAGCGGCTGTTGTCGAACTGCTGAGCTGGCTTGATGCGCAGCCGACGGGCAGTCTGACCGAAACGCAGGTTGTCACCCGGTTGGAGGAATGCCGCCGCCGCGATAACGCCTTGCAGGATATCTCGTTCGATACCATCGCAGGCACCGGACCAAACGGCGCGATCATGCATTACCGTGTGACCGACGAGACCGACAGCCGCCTGGAGAACGGTCAATTGCTGGTTCTGGACAGCGGCGGGCAATATCTTGACGGAACCACTGACATCACCCGCACTATCGCGATCGGAGAGGTCGGGGACGAGGAAAAAGCCTGTTTCACCCGCGTTCTGAAAGGCATGATCGCGATGTCGATGCTGCGCTGGCCTGTTGGCCTGGCCGGGCGCGACATCGAATGTGTCGCGCGGTTACCACTCTGGCTTGCGGGTCAGGATTTCAACCACGGTGTCGGCCATGGGGTCGGAACCTATCTCAGTGTTCACGAAGGCCCCCAGCGCCTATCCCGCGTCAGCCATGTGCCGTTGGAACCCGGCATGATCCTGTCCAACGAACCGGGCTATTATCGCGAGGGTGCGTTTGGCATCCGGCTGGAAAATCTGGTGGTGGTCGAGGACGCCCCTGCCCTGCCCGGCGGCGATGACGACCGCGCGATGTTGTGCTGGCGCACCCTAACTTATGTCCCGATTGATCGTCGGCTGATCGTGTTGGATATGCTGACGCCCGAAGAACGCGCCTGGCTGAACGCCTATCATCGCGACGTTGCGGAAAATATCCGCCCGAGGCTGGGCGAGGACGCGCAACTGTGGTTGGATGCCGCAACTGCGCCGGTCTGACGCCGGACTGTTACATATATTGGGCAAAGAAATAGCCCTGACAAGACGAGGGAAGGAGCAGACATGACTGATCACATCACCATCCGCAAGGCACCGGGCAAATGGAGCGTTCGGTCCGGTGGCGCAATTCTGGGTGAGACGACGGGTGCCTTGGAACTGCTGGAAGGCGACAAGGCCCCGGTGATCTATTTCCCTCGCAGGGATATCGCCATGGCGTTTCTGGACCGCACTGACAAGATCACCCATTGCCCCGGTAAGGGCGACGCCGCGCATTTTTCGATCGTCAACAAATCTTCGGTGACCGAGAACGCAGTCTGGAGCTATGAGGACCCGATCCCGGCGGTCTCGGAGATCAAAGAGTACATGGCGTTTTATCCCACGGATTCCATAAAGGTCGAGCAGCTCTGACCAGTAACTCTGACCGGTCGGTCAGGACATCCACGCTCAACCAAAGGAACGCATATGAAAGTCGGGCTGTTTTCGTCAGCTAAGAACGAAGGTCCCTTTTTGCTGGAATGGGTGGCCTATCACATGCTGGTCGGGTTCACCGATATCGTCATCTACAGCAACGATTCAACGGACGGGACAACGGAACTGCTGGATGCGCTGGATGAAAGCGGTGTTGTCTCCCACGTTTTGCAGGATCTGACACCCGATCAGGTTCCCCAGAAACAGGCGGCAGAAACGGCTTTTGATCACAAGGCGTTCGACGGTGCCGACTGGTTGATGTGGCTAGATTTGGACGAGTTTCTGTACTGCGAGAATCCCGACAACAACGTGGTCGAACTGATCCGCAAGATCGAACCGATCTGCACCGGCATCACGGTCAACTGGTTGAATTTCGGCGACGGTGGCCATGCCGCATGGTCCGAGGGTCCCGTCACGCAGAAATTCACGCGACGCGCCGATGTGGACCCCGACCGGATGGTCCAGTTCAAAACTCTGTTCAAGAAGACTGAAAAAATTCGAGGCTTCGGATTGCACCGCCCCTGGTTCATTTGGGGCTATCAACCCGAAGACGGGTTGTTCGTGAATGCCGAAGGCGAAGACATGCACGAGCTGTATTATCGTGCGGTACGCCGAGGTCGCCACCGGCTAGGAGAATCCCCACGAGAACTGGTCGCATATGATTGGGCCTCAATCTTCCACTATGCGGTCAAAACCAAAGACAGCTTCGCGCTGAAGAAACAACGCGGGCAAGGCACCAAAGCTACCGGGGCCGAGAACAGGTCGTCGCGATTTCGCGACGAATACTGGGACACGTTCAACCGGAATGATGTTTATGACCCGCGCATGTTGAGGTTTGCGGATAGATTGCAGTCCAAGATGGAGGAATTGCTTGCAATCCCGGCGATTGCCAAAGCCCATCAGGATTGCCTGAACCGATACCGTAACAACCTTGCGAATCTAGTGGCCGAAAAGGCAACACCCGAGTGAGCCTCTCTTCGCGTGAAGCGCGGGTGCACAAATCAGTTCTCGGCGCCGCGCTCAGATGGTTTCCTCCAGCACTTTGCGAGCCACGCGAAAGCACTCCAACGCCTGTGGCACGCCGCAATAGATGCCGATGACGTGGATGATGGCGCGGATTTCGTCGCTGGTGACTCCGTTGTTGATAGCGCCCCGGCAATGGATCTCCCATTCGTGCATTTTTCCCAACGCACCGATCATCGACAGGTTCATCATTGACCGCGTTTTGGCGTCGATCACATCGTCACCCCAGCCAAAGCCCCAGCACCAGGCGGTCATCGCCTCTTGAAACGGGCGCGTAAATTCGTCGGCAGCGGCCAGGTTTTTTTCGACATAATCCGCGCCCAGCGTTGCCTTGCGCTGCTCTAATCCTTTCAAGAACAGGTCTTCGTCAAATGTGCTCATGTGCCGGTCCTTCCGAGTTGCTCGTCAACAGCCTCACGCATCCATTTTTGCAGATGCATAACGGGGTGTTCCGAATTTACCCCGCCCTTGGGATCAATCACCAGCGGGCCGGGTCGATAGCCGCGCGAATGTAGGCCGCGCTGCACGGATTCGACCAAGCGGATATCCTCTTCCACTGTGGTTGCGCGATCCTGCGCAGCGAGTTGACGTATTTTGGGATCATCCACGCCACCGACAGAGTACCAGCCGCGCCAGACCACCACATGATCCGCATCCACCGCGCGCCAGTGATAGGTGTTCAGCACGTTGCCCGGATAGACCTGAAAGGAAAACATCGGCCAGAGGAACCAGCTGGAATATTCGTCGAAATGCTTAAAGCCCGACTGAATGTCATACGTCATGTTCTCAAGGCTCTGGCATTCGGTCGTGTGACGCAGGCACATGCCCTGAGGCTGGATGTCGTAGGTTTCCGGCCTGACAACACCATTCGCGAAAGTCGGGTGGTTGAGTGAGCAGTGGTAACATTCCGAGTAATTCTCGACCGACACCTTCCAGTTGCACAGTTCCGGTATCTCGACCCATTCCAGCGGTTTCAGATCGGCCCAGTTGGGCACCCATTCCTCAAGCTCGGCGCGGGCGCCAGGGAACCAGTCGTCCATCGGCGCGGCGTCTGGGTCCAGATTGACGAACACAAAACCCAGAAACTCTTCGCTGCGGACTTCGTTCAAACAGACGGAGGATTTGTCGAACCCCTCAACCGCCTTGAGATTTGGCCCGGCCCGCAACTCTCCGGTCAGTTCGTAGGTCCAGGCGTGGTAGGGGCAGACCACGACGCGTGTGGTGCCCGTTCCCTCAACCAACTGATGCGCGCGGTGCTGACAGACATTGTAGAACACGCGGATCTTGTCATCACGGCCCCGGATTGCGAACAGGTCCTGCCCCGCAACTTCAAACGCGACGTATGCACCCGGCTCGGCAAGTTCCGAGGCGTGGCAGCCGAACTGCCATGTACGCGCCAGCAGGCCGTCTGTTTCCATGCGAAAGATGGCGGGATCAGTGTAATACCGGGCTGCGAGAGATTGAATGGGGGCTGTCACGAGTCCTCCGAGTGGTAAAGGCCAAGCTGATGGCGGCGTTTGTGAAAGGTCTCGACCCGTTCAACGATCTCATCGCTGGCGACGGCGATCACAAAGGACAGCAGCGTTTCCAGCAGGGCAACTGTGCTAACCGAGGATGGGAAGAACTGAGGCGTGTCTGCTGAGATGACAAAGCCATGGTCAGCCGCGCGCAGGATCGGGCTGGCCGGGCTGTCAGAGAGGCCTACGACCTTCAACCCCTGCTCGCGCGCGACCTGCACCGCCTCGACCACCTCATTGCGATAAGGCTTGCAGGTCATAGCAATCAGCACGTCACGCTTGTCCGCCCATGCCAGATCATCGATCGGGTTTGATCCGGGGCGCGGGATCGCGTGGAACTGCACCATCCCGGTCGACGCCAGATAGACAAAGTTCCGCGCGTTCGAGTTGTTCACGCCCACGCCCAGCACAAACACATTGCGCGAGTTCCAGATATCTTCCGCCGCGGCTTTCAACTGCTCGGACGAGATATTGGCAAAGGTTTCCTCGACATTGCGCAGGGCGTCCTGAACCATATCGGCATAAAGCCCGCCCATATTGCCGGACTTGCGAATATCCTGAAGCCAGCGCGCGCGGTCGGGGAAATCAGCCTGACCGCGCCGGATCGCCTCGCGGAAAGGAACGCGAAAATCCTCGTACCCTTCGAAGCCCACCTGCCGCGCCATACGGACGATGGTGTTGGGCTTCACATTCGCGGCCTCGGCGATCTCGCGCACGGTCGAAACCCCAACGTCGCGCGGGTTCTCCAGCACATAGGTGGCGGCTTTGCGCGCCTCGGGCGTCAGCTCGGACAGTTCATCCGCCAACCGTTCAAGAATCGTATTTGATACATTTGTCCCATTCATGATTGACGATGGTACTTTTGTTTGCTTACGGTGTCGAGACAAAATCGACTCAGAGGATTGATCCGATGGCATCTGATTTCCCGACCCACGCACGCGTGGTTATTGTGGGTGGCGGAGTGATGGGCGTGGGCCTTGCCTACCACCTTGGGCACGAGGGCTGGGGTGCAGAAACCGTGCTGCTGGAAAAAGCTGAACTGACCAGCGGCAGCACCTGGCATGCGGCGGGGCAGATCACCCATTCGACATCCAGCTTTGGTCTGGGCAAATGCGTCGATTACAATATCGGGCTCTATTCCGGTGCTTTAGAAGCTGAGACCGGGCAGGCCGTGACATGGCATGGCTGCGGCTCATTCCGGCTGGCCTATACCGAGGATGAGATGGACTGGCTGCGCCATACCCTCTCCGTGGGTCGTTCGCTGGGTTTCAATATCGAGCTTGTCGGCCCGGAACGGGTGGCTCAGTTGCATCCGTTCTATAATCTGGATGGTGTGTTGGGCGCGTTGCACACGCCCGACGACGGCCATGTAGACCCAACCAATGTGACCATGGCGATGGCTGCAGGCGCGCGTCAAAAAGGTGTCCGGATCATCCGGCAGTGTCAGGCGACAAACATCACACAGTCCGAAACCGGCGAATGGGTGGTCGAGACGCTGAAAGGCACAATTACCTGCGAGCATGTAGTGAACGCGGGCGGCACCTATGCGCGGCAGATGGGTGAGTGGTCGGGCCTGCAGCTGCCGATGACCTCAATGACGCACCATTACTTTGTGACCGAGCCTGTGCCAGAGTTCGAAGCGCTGGACAAAGAACTGCCGGTGATCCGCGACGACAAGAAGGTGTCGGGCTATATCCGGATGGAACAAAAGCGCGGCCTGATCGGGATTTACGAGAAAGAGAACCCCAATTCAGTCTGGCACGATCATTGCCCGTGGGATTACGAGAACTGGCTGTTCGATGCCGATTACGACCGGGTGATGCCGTGGCTCGAGGAAAGCCTGAACCGGATGCCGATCTTTGCCGAGCTTGGCATTCAGCGCGAGGTACACGGCGCGATCAGCCACCCACCCGATGGCAACCCTCTGATCGGTCCTGCGCCGGGCGTGCGGAACTACTGGTGCTGCTGCGGCACACAGATCGGGATCGGCTGGGGGCCGGGTCTGACGCGCGAACTGGCGCGGTGGATGGTGCATGGGGCCGCGGACATCTCGATGCGAGAGTATGATCCGCGCCGGTTCGGCAGTTATGCCAACAAAGAATGGCAGGTGATCAAGGCCGAGGAGGACTATTGCCTACGCCACGAAATTCCTTTCCCGCACTTCAACCGCTTGGCAGGCCGTCCGATCAAACCGTCACCGCTCTATGATCTGTTGAATTCCAAAGGCGCAGTGCATGAAGAGGTCTATGGCTTTGAGCGCCCCCGCTGGTTTGCCCGCGATGGGGTGGCGCAGCAAGATCACTATTCCTTCTGCCGCACGCCAGCCGACGACATGGTCGCGCACGAGGTCAAAGCGGTGCGCGAACGGGTTGGCATCATGGACATCACAGCATTCACCAAGGTCGAGGTTTCAGGCCCCGACGCCTATGCGCTGCTGGACCGTCTGACCGCCAACCGGATGCCGCAGAAGGATGGCTCGGTCACCCTGACCCACATGCTGAACCGCCGGGGTCGGATTGAGTTGGAAACGACCATCGTGCGCATGGCACAGGATCGCTATTATCTCGTCTGCGCTGCATTCTTCGAACAACGCCTGCTGGATCATCTGGCGCGACAGCGTAGCGAAGAAGAAGTCACGATCACCGCGCTTTCCGCCAATTGGTCGGCACTGTCCCTGAACGGGCCAAGGTCGCGTGACGTTCTGGGCGCTTGCACCGATGCGGACCTCAGCAATGCCGGTTTCCGATGGCTCTCGGCCCAGCAGATCAGGATCGCGGGTCACGATGTCTGGGCCTTCCGCATGTCCTATGCCGGAGAGTTGGGCTGGGAACTGCATATGCCCAACGCCGCTTGTGTGGACGTCTACAATGCACTCTGGACTGCAGGTGAGGCACATGGGATTGCCGATTACGGAAGCTTTGCAATGAATGCCATGCGGATGGAGAAAGGCTTTAAAGGGGCCGGAGAATTGACCAATGAGGTGACACTCGCCGAGGCCGACGTGCTGCGCTTTGCCAGAACCGACAAGGATTATCTGGGCAAGGACAAGACCCTGAACACCGATCTGCCGTGGATCTGCGCCTATCTCGAAATCGAACCGGACGGAAAGGTCGACGGCCATGGCGGCGAGGCGGTATTGTTCGAAGGTCGCGTTGTCGGCTCGACCGCGTCTGTCGCTTATGGCCACAGCGTCGGCAAAATCCTTGCCTTCGCCTATATCAAACCCGAGGCTGCCGTTGCGGGGACCAAGCTGGAGGTCATCATCCACGGCACGCCGAGGGCTGCAATGGTTCTGGCCGAGCCTGCATATGACCCCGAAAGCCGCCTGCCTCGAACCGACGCTGTCATGGAGCCTGCACAATGACCTTACCCGAAACAATGAAGGCCATGGTAACGATGGGCCACGGCGATCTGGACCAGATGGTCTGGCATGAGGATTGGCCACGCCCGACCCCCGGCCCGGATGAGGTCCTGATCCGCGTCAAAGCCTGTGGGTTGAACAACACCGATGTTAACACGCGGTCGGGTTGGTACTCGAAAACCGTCAGTGACGCGACAACCGGTGGCGCGTTCGAAACCGTGGGTCAGGATGATCCCACCTGGGGCGGCGCGCCTTTGGTTTTCCCGCGCATTCAGGGCGCCGATGTCTGCGGCGAGATCGTCGGCGTCGGGCAGAATGTCGATGCCTCTCGTGTCGGTGAACGGGTAATCACCGAAGGCTGGCTACGCGACGCCGATGACCCGCTGAACAAGGACAAGACGGGCTATTTCGGTTCGGAACGCGATGGCGGGTTTGCGGAATTCACCACGACCCCCGCGCGCAACGCAATTGCCGTCAACTCGCCACTGTCGGATGCCGAGCTTGCGACCTTCTCCTGTTCGTACTCCACGGCCGAGGGTATGTTGACACGTGCGCGTGTAGCTGCCGCCGACACGGTGCTGGTCCCAGGTGCATCCGGCGGTGTTGGCGGGGCTTTGGTGCAATTGGCGAAACGCCGTGGTGCGCGCGTCATCGCGATGGCATCGGAAGCCAAACACGAAGATGTGGCAAAACTGAACCCAGACAGGATCATTCCCCGCGCCCCGAAAGACCTGCGTCAGTTGCTGGCTGACGAAAAGGTAACCGTTGTCGCCGATGTGGTCGGCGGGCCGCCCTGGGGCGATCTGATCGACGTCCTTGAACGCGGTGGGCGCTATACCTGTTCAGGCGCGATTGCGGGACCTATGGTCGAGTTTGATCTGCGCACATTTTACCTGCGTGATCTGACCTTCACCGGCTCTACCGTCATAGACCCCGAGGTTATGCGAAACCTTGTGAAATACATCGAAGCGGGGGAAATACAGCCTGTGCTGGCGGCGACATACCCGCTGGACCAGCTGCGCGAGGCGCAGGCCGCATTCATTGCCAAGCAACACACGGGCAATATCGTGGTGATCCCATGACGCTGGATGATGTTCTGGAAGCCGCTCGTCAATTGCATTCCGCGCATCCGGATCTGGCAGCTTTCGCGGACTGGCCCACGGATCTGTCGCATGGCGGGCTGCACCCGGAACCGATTCCGGCCGTGGACCAGATCCGCAATCTGGCACTCCTCGGGTCACGGTTGACGCAAGATATGGTTTCCGCGGTGACCAGCACTACCGAACTAGCCCAATGGAAAACGACATATACCGAAGAGGAGGTCGGCGCGGATTTCCTGTCCCGGTATGGGTATTACGAACTTTTTGGCCCGACCGGTCATTTTCATTCGAACCAGTTGCGCAGCTATATCGCCTATTGGGGCGCGGGGCTAAGCTATGACTGGCACAGCCATCAGGCAGAGGAGTTGTATCTGACCCTTGCCGGCAGCGCGCTGTTCAAAACCGATGGGCAAGAGGTATTCGTTGGCGCCGAGGAAACGCGCCATCACGAAAGCTGGCAAAGCCATGCGATGGTGACTGGTGACCAGCCGATCCTGACCTTTGTGTTATGGCGCGGAGAGGGCATGGATGACCTGCCCAGAATGGGCGCCGCATGAAGATCACGCGCATCCGCATCTTCCAGACCGGGCTGCCCTATGTCGGCGGCACTTATGTTTGGGGGGCCGGAAACGCAATTGAAACCGCGACCGCCTCGGTTGTCGTGATCGATACGGATGCGGGTCTTCAGGGATGCGGAGAATTCACGCCCTGTGGCGAAAACTACATGGTTGCGCATTCGCAGGGGGTACCTGCATTGGCCCGGCTTGTTGCCCCGTCGCTGTTGGGTAAGGACCCCCGGCAAGTGGCAAGGATCGAGCAGATTTTGGACCATATTGTGCAGGGGCATGGATACGCCAAGGCACCTTTCGACGCTGCCTGTTGGGACATTCTCGGCCAAGCCTGCGATCAACCTGTTTGGATGCTGCTCGGTGGCAAACTGACGGACGGGGCCCCGATGTATCGGGTCGCGCCGCAAAAATCGACAGATGAAACCATCGCCGAAATGAACACCTACAGGGATCAAGGCTATCGCCAGTTCCAGATCAAGGTTGGCGGAGACTGGGCCAGCGATATCGACCGCATTCGCGATACCATGCCGCTGCTGAATCCCGGAGAAAAGGCAATGGCCGACGCCAACCAGGGCTGGCGCGTGGACAACGCAATCCGAGTGGCGCGGGCGACGCGCGATCTGGACTTCATTCTGGAACAGCCCTGCCGCACTTATGAGGAATGCCAGCAAGTGCGCCGCGTGGCCGAGCAGCCGATGAAGTTGGACGAGTGCGTGACGGGTATGCACATGGCACAAAGGATCGTCGCGGATCGCGGTGCCGAGATTTGCTGTCTGAAAATCTCGAACCTGGGCGGCATCAGCAAGGCCAGACGCGTGCGCGACTTTCTGTTCGAAAACCGGATTCCGATCGTCAGCGAAGACACCTGGGGCGGCGAGATCACCAGTTCTGTGGTGGCACACTTTGCCGCCTCGACCCCGTCGGAGTATTTGCAGAACACGACCGATCTGATGAACTATAACACCCGGTCGACAGGCATCGGCGGGCCCGTTGCGCGAGATGGCAAACTCTTTGCGCCCGACGTTCCCGGGTTGGGGGTCAAACCGGATTTCGCCAGCCTCGGGGCCCCTGTTTTGGAGTATGCGCAGTGAAGATCAAACGCCTGACTCTGTGGTCGGTGGACCTGACCAGCCTGGAAACCTACTACATGGCCGAGGGCAAGACCTGCGACACCGTCGAATCCCATGCGCTGTGCCTTGAAACCGATACCGGATTGGTTGGCTGGGGCGAGGTCTGCCCGATCCCGCGCTATCTGCCTGCTTTCGCCAAGGGCGTGCCCAGCGCAGTGCGCGAGATGGCCGAAGGGTTGCTGGGTGCAAGCCCGCTGGGGGTCGATGCGCTCATGCGGTCGCTGGATGCGCTACTGCCCGGGCATGCCTATGCCAAATCGATCGTCGATATGGCGCTGTGGGACCTGTTCGGGCGCGCGACTGACCTGCCGCTCTATGCTTTGCTTGGGGGGCGCACGCAGCAGGACATGCCCGTCTATCACTCGATCACCTGCATCGCGCCGGACGAGATGGCGCGGATCGCCGCCACGGCTTACCAAAGCGGTGTACGACAGTTCCAGGTCAAGCTGGGCACCGACGGCGATTGGCAGGCGGATGCCGAGCGTTTGGCGAAAGTGCGCGAAGCTGTCGGCCCCGGCCCATTGGTCTATGGCGACTGGAACTGCGGTGCGTCGCGCCTGCACGCCACACGCACCGGGCGCGCCGTGGCGCATCTGGACATCATGCTGGAACAGCCTTGCAAGACGCTGGAAGACTGCGCCGCAGTTCGCCAAGCCACCGGCCTGCCGATGAAGATAGACGAAAACGCGCATGACATGGCCTCGCTGTTGCGGGCGCATGAGTTGGGCTGTCTGGACGCGGTCGCGCTGAAGCTTTCCAAGTTTGGCGGCCTGTCGGCGATGCGTCGCGCCCGGGATCTGACGGTGCAACTGGGCGCTGAAATCTGTGCCGAATGCACCTGGGGCTCGGATATCGTCACTGCGGCAGCGCTGCATTTTGCCGCGTCGACCCCGCAAGGATCTTTGCTGAACACCTGTGACCTGTCCTCTTATGTGTCACCGCGCATCTGCCCTGATGCACCGAACCGTGAATACGGCCGGGTTGCACCGCCTGAAGGACCGGGATTAGGTGTGACCCCAGACCCGGATGTCCTTGGTTCCCCGATTTTGGAGATCGTGTGAGATGCTGAAAATCAATACCCAGTCCGAATGGATCGCCCGCGCGCAACAAGTTCTGCCCGCAGGTGGATTTGGTAATTTCGACCCCGGCATCATAATCGCACGCGGCGAAGGCAGCCGCGTTTGGGATGAGGATGGACATGAGTATATCGATTATTTGATCGGGTCGGGCCCGATGCTGCTGGGCCACGGCCACCCCGAGGTGATAGAGGCCGTGCTAGAACAGCTGCCCAAGGGCATGACCTTTTTTGCCAATAACAGCAAAGGGATCGAACTGGCCGAAGCCATCATCGAGGCCGTCCCGTGTTGTGAACAGGTGCGCTTCGTCGCTTCGGGTGGTGAGGCCGATATGTACGCGATCCGGCTGGCGCGCGCCTATACCGGGCGCGACAAGATCCTGAAGTTCGAAGGCGGGTATCACGGCATGTGCGCCGAAGCGCAGATGAGCCTTGCGCCTGCCAAACGGGTCAACTTTCCCCAGGCCGTGCCCGACAGCGCCGGAATCCCGCAGGGCGTTGCCGATCAGATGCTGATCGCACCCTATAACGATCTCGAGGCGGTTGCCGCCCTGCTTGCAGAAAACAAGGATGTGGCGGCGATCATCGTTGAACCCTTGCAACGGATCATCCCCCCTGAACCGGGCTATCTTCAGGGCCTGCGAGACCTATGCGACCAGCACAGCGTTTTGCTGATCTTCGACGAAATCGTCACCGGATTCCGTTTGGCCTATGGCGGTGCGCAGGAGCGCTATGGTGTGACACCGGACATCTGTACGCTGGGCAAGATCATCGGCGGAGGGTTCCCGCTTGCGGCCCTGGGCGCAAGCGCCGAGATCATGAAACATTTCGACAAGGATCAGGTCGGGGCCGACCATTGGCTGATGCAACTCGGCACCCTGTCCGGCAATCCCATCGCCGCTGCGGCCGGTCTGAAAACCATGGAGGTGCTGGCGCGCGACGGTACCTATGACCGTCTGCGATCGATTGGCCGCGCGTTACAGGACATGCAATCCAAGGCGCTGGACGAAGCAGGAATTGCGCATCGGATTTGCGGTGACGAAACGCTGTTCGATATCTATTTCACGCAGCAGCCTTGCCGCGACTATCGCAGCGCCATCCATGACGATCCCGCCCGGTCTGCGCAGTACAACGATGTTCTGCGGTCGAATGGCGTATTCAAGTCACCGGGCAAACTCTATCCCTCGCTTGCGATCACCGAGGTAGATCTTGCGCAGACGCGGTCTGCGGTCCAGCTTGCAGTTGAGGCATTGCACGACACCTAGAGAAAGTCGCGCTTACTGTTCGTCCTGAAGGACCAGCCGCGGGGCGTCGCGGACGACCTCGACGACGCGTTCGTCCGACCCCTTGGTCAGACGAACGGTCAGACGTCGGGCCATCTCGAACCGGTCAAAATAGGGAAACTCCATGACAGACGCAGCACTGATATCCTCGCACTGAACCACATAGTCGGCGTGGAACTCGGTGTGGGATTCTTCGGCTGCATCGGTCTGCTGCTGAAAGCCGTCACCAACCAAAGCGACATTGGCCGACACCGCCGCGCAGCCCGCCTCGGGCGGCAGAACAAACAGCTCAAGCGGTTTGGACAAGTCCGACACAGCCGCCGCCACGCGCGCGCGATCAGCTTCGGTATCTGCGGCTTCTTCGAACCCCACGACATCCGCGCCGGGCACCTGCAACATCAGCGTGAACGCGGTTTCAGACATGTCGATGGATAAGCGCCCCGTTCCATGAGTATGCGCACCCGCTGACAGGGCCTGCTGCGCCATCACGGCGGATGGCAGGATACACAAAGCAATCACGGCACTCTTCATATACGCACCAATACTCGAACACATCTTGGTTAAGTCTAGTGCATTTGAGAATCCACGCAATGCGGAACCCTGTGCAGTTAGCCCGCTATATATGGGGGAGCAATTACCCGACAATAAAACTCAGGTTGACTTAACTGACAAATTCACTCAGATAACGACATGCCCGTGCCCGCGCTGCCGCAGGCACGATTCCGGTTCCAACAGGAAAGATTAGAACTCATGACCAGATTTTTTGCAGCGACCAGCGCACTTAGCCTGTGCATCGCCAGTGCCGCCGTCGCCGACGCCCCGTCCAAGGCCGATGTCATCGCAAACTATGCCGATATTGCCGAAGCCAAATATGATGACAGCCTGATCGCGGCGAAAACCCTGCAAGCAGCCGTCAACGCGCTGATCGATAACCCGTCAGACGCGACGCTCAACGCAGCCCGTGCAGCTTGGATCGCGGCGCGTGTGCCATATCAACAGACCGAGGTATATCGCTTTGGCAACGCCATCGTCGACGATTGGGAAGGCAAAGTGAACGCGTGGCCACTGGATGAAGGTCTGATCGACTATGTCGACGCCTCATACGGCGGGCCCAGCGATGAAAACGAATTTGCCGTTCTGAACGTGATCGCCAACCCCAGCTTTGACCTGTCGGGCGAAACCATTGACGCGACCGAAATCACACCTGAGCTGCTTGCCGAAACTCTGCACGAGGCGGACGGGATCGAGGCCAATGTCGCCACCGGATATCACGCGATCGAATTCCTTCTGTGGGGTCAGGATCTGAACGGCCATGGTGCGGGCGCGGGCAATCGTCCGTGGACCGATTATGCGCAAGGGGATGACTGCACTGGCGGCAACTGCGACCGTCGCGCCCAGTACCTGAGCGCCGCGACCGATCTGTTGGTCAGCGATCTGGAGTGGATGGCAGACCAGTGGCAGGAAGGCGGTGAAGCACGCGTGGCACTGTCCGAAAACGAAGCCGCAGGCATCAGTGCCATGCTGACCGGCATGGGTTCGCTGTCCTATGGCGAGCAGGCCGGAGAACGCATGCGCCTGGGTCTGATGCTGAACGACCCCGAGGAAGAGCATGACTGCTTTGCCGACAACACCCATAACAGCCATTACTACGATGGTCTGGGCATTCAGAACGTTTATCTGGGCAGCTATACCCGCATCGACGGCACGCCGGTTTCGGGCGCGTCGCTGTCTGATCTGGTGATCGCCGCAGACCCGGCTCTGGATACTGAGATGAAAGCTAAGCTGGCCACCACCATGCAGGCTCTGGGTCGTCTCAAGTCGACCGCCGAAGCAGGCTTTGCCTATGACCAGATGCTGGAACGCGGCAATGCTGGCGGCGAAGCGCTGATCATGGGTGGCGTCGACGGTCTGGTTGACCAGACCAAGACGATCGAGCGGATCGTGACAACGCTGGAATTGGACCAGATCGAGTTCGAAGGCTCGGACAGCCTGGATAACCCCAACGCGGTATTCCACTAATTGGCCTAGGCGAAAGCGCTGGTTCCGGCGCTTTCGCCACCCTCCAACGCCGATTTATGTCTTCGCGCTGGACCCCAAACCAATAACCTACTATTTACGTAAGAAATATCAGAGCAGACTGAGTCGTCATGATCGTATGCCACTGCACCAATATCTCTGACCACGACATTCGCGCCGCAATCGACTGGATGCGGTCTGCGGATCCGCAGACGATTATTACTCCGGGTAAGATCTACCATGCCCTTGGAAAATCAGCAGATTGTGGTGGCTGCATGCCACTGTTTCTAGACACGATGCGAACAGACGATAATCTTGAAGTCCCCATGCAGCTTCGGGACCTACGCGCCGGAGCAACACAGGAGAATGCTGATGAAGGGCGATCCCAAAGTAATCGAATATCTCAACAAATCACTGCGGCATGAGCTGACAGCGGTTAGCCAGTACTGGTTGCACTACCGGCTGCAAGAGGATTGGGGCCTTGGCCATATGGCCAAGAAAAGCCGCGAGGAATCCATCGAAGAGATGGAGCATGCGGACAAACTGATCGAACGCATTATTTTCCTTGAGGGTCACCCAAACCTTCAGAAACTTGACCCGTTGCGGATCGGCCAAACACCGAAGGAAACACTGGAATGTGATCTGGCGGCCGAGATTGATGCCCGGGCCTTGTACAAGGAAGCACGGGAATACTGCCGCGAGGCAGGCGACTACGTCTCGATGGGGCTGTTCGAGAAATTGATGTCAGATGAAGAAAGCCATATCGATTTCCTCGAGACGCAGCTTGATCTGTATGAAAGGATTGGCGAAGCCAACTATGCCCAGCTCAACGCCTCGAAAATGGACGCCGAAGACTAGCGTTCATTTGCTTGCTGTGGCCGTCCTTGCGGCCACCCCGTCCCTTGCGCATGAGCTTGCGGACCCGCACCTGAATACCCTTCCCCGTACCGACGAAGAACGCACCCGGATCGAGGCAGCAACCGCCGCACCTGATGACTTCTCGGTGGCGCAGAAATTCGAACAGCTTAGCGCCGGGGCCGCGACTGTGCGCGTGCGCAATGACGCGGATGCGTTTTCGCAACCATCGGCCAATATCAGTTTTGAACAGGAATTGGACTTCCGGGTCGGCAACGGGTTGTTCAAGAAGATCTGGGTCTCTTCTCCGTCCTCAACCCTGGCCTCCGACGGGTTGGGCCCGTTGTATAACGCCCGATCCTGCCAGCGCTGCCATATCAAGGACGGGCGTGGGCATACGCCGAACGGGCCGGACGACAACGCAATATCGATGTTCCTGCGCGTCTCGGTCCCCGGCCTGCCAGACGATGCCCCGAGCGAAATCGCCGACTACATCGCGACCCGGCCTGAGCCAAACTATGGCAGCCAGATGCAGGATTTTGCGCTGGCAGGTCACCCGGCCGAATACCGGCTGGACATCAGCTATCGGGAATTCCCGGTTGCGCTGTCGGGTGGAGAAACCGTGTCTCTCAGGCAGCCGACCTATGCGGCGACGGATCTTGGATATGGACCATTGCATCCCGAGGCGATGCTGAGCCCACGCGTCGCGCCTCAAATGATTGGCCTTGGGCTACTGGAATCGATCCCGGTTGACGATCTGTTGGCACGGGCCGATCCGGATGATCTGGATGGCGACGGCATCTCGGGCCGGGCCAATATCGTCTGGTCGACCGAATTCGATCAACCCATGATGGGGCGCTTTGGTCACAAGGCCGGGATGCCGACGGTGATGGAACAATCGGCTGCCGCTTTTGCAGGCGATATAGGCATATCGAACCCCTATTTCCCGGACCCGCACGGTGACTGCACCAAAGCTCAGTCCAACTGTCTTGACGCGCCGCATGGCGACAACGACGTGCGCGGCTTCGAGATCGACCGGACCGGTATGGACCTTGTCGCCTTCTACAGCCGCAATCTGGGCGTTCCGGCCCGGCGTGACGTGGACGACCCACAGGTTCTGCGCGGGAAAGAAGTGTTTCACTCCACGGGCTGCGCCTCTTGCCACACCCCGGCCCATGTCACGCACCGGATGCCCGACCGGCCCGAGCACAGTTTTCAGCTGATTTGGCCTTATACGGACTTGCTGTTGCATGACATGGGCGAAGGTCTTGCAGACAACCGCCCCGAAGCCCGCGCGACAGGCCGCGAATGGCGTACGCCTCCTTTGTGGGGAATTGGCCTGACTGAACGAGTCTCGGGCCATACTCAGTTTTTGCACGACGGTCGCGCCCGTTCACTGCTTGAAGCCATTCTTTGGCACGGGGGCGAAGCACAAACTGCCCGGGATGCCGTTGTTGCCCTGCCAAAAGCCGACCGCGATGCCCTTGTTCGATTTCTGGAGAGCCTCTGAGCTATGCGTAATCTGAGTTTTGTTGCGGCATTGGCGCTGCCTCTGGCCGCCTTTGCCCAGGATCGCGCACCGATCCTGACTGACATCACCCAATCCCATATCCTGCCCGGCTATGCGCGCCTGGTTGAAAATACTCAGGTACTCAACGAAACGGCACGTGCGGAATGCACACCGGGCTCCGAGGCCTTGCGCGCCGCCTATGGGGACGCGTTCGACGATTGGATTTCGGTCAGCCACCTGCGGTTTGGTCCGTCCGAGGTCGATGACCGTGCCTTTTCGCTTGCCTTCTGGCCCGACACCAAAGGTTTTACGCCAAAGGCGCTTTCCAATCTGATCGCTGATGAAGACACCGCCGTTCGGAACCCAAGCGCCTTTGCCGAAACCTCGGTCGCGGGCCGAGGTTTCTTTGCGCTGGAGCAAATGCTCTACGATCCCACGTTTGGCGATCAAGGCAGCGCGGAATACCGCTGTGCCCTGATCCGGGCCATCGCGGCGGATATTGACGTGAACGCCCGAGCCATCGGCGCGGATTGGCAGACCTACGCGCAGCACCTGACGCAACCGGGCGGCGACAGCCCCTATCGCTCGACAAATGAGGCGATGCAGGAGCTGTTCAAAGCACTATCGACGGGGCTGGAGTTCACCGCCGACACACGGATCGGTCGCCCGTTGGGCAGTTTCGACCGGCCGCGCCCCAAGCGGGCCGAAGCCCGCCGATCGGCCCGGTCATTGCGCCATGTCGAGCTATCCCTGATTGCGCTGCGCGAGCTGGCCCTGGGGCTGTCCGTTGACCACCCCGAGATCCAGGGGGATTTCGAAGCCGCCTTTGATCGCGCCTCAAAACGGGCGCAGAGCTTGGATGATCCGGATTTCTCGGGCGTCTCTACCCCTCAGGGGCGGATTCGGGTCGAGGCTTTGCAACAGTCCATTTCGGACATTCGCCAGATTGCCACGACCCGGCTGGGTCCCGCTTTGGGGATCGGTGCAGGTTTCAATTCGCTGGATGGGGACTAGCGCGATGACCAGTCGTCGCCAGTTCCTGACCGGCCTTGCTGCGGCCAGTCTGAGCCCCGTTTCCGGCTGGTCAGCGGTCGGTGCGCCGGATTTTCTGGCAGCGGCTCTTTTTCCGGACGGCTCATACCGTCTGGTGGGCCTGACCTCAGCGGGTCAGATCACGTTTGCGCGGCCGTTGCCCGGCAGAGGTCACGCTGCCGCTGCGCATCCACGTCACGCCCAAGCGGTTGCCTTTGCCCGTCGTCCCGGCACCTTTGCCCTGATCATCGACTGTGCCTCCGGTGCCGAAATCGCGCGCATCGAGGCACCGCAAGGGCACCATTTTTACGGTCATGGAACCTTCTCGGCCGATGGCACTCTGTTGTTTACAACAGAAAACCGCTTCGAGCGCGGCCAAGGGATAATCGGCATCTGGGACGTGGCCAAGGGGTATGCACGGCTCGGGGAATTCTCTTCGGGCGGGATTGGTCCGCACGATATGCTGTTGATGCCCGACGGTGCGTCGCTGGCGATTGCAAATGGCGGGATCGAAACTCACCCGGACACTGGCCGATCCAAGTTGAACCTGCCGACCATGCGCCCCAACCTGATCTATTGCGACTTGACCGGGTCGGTGCTGGAACAGGTGGAGCTTTCTGGCCGATTGCACAAGAACTCCATCCGCCATCTGGCGGTGCGCAAGGACGGGTTGATCGCCTTTGCGATGCAGTGGCAGGGCAGTACGACGCAACATCCGCCACTGCTGGGCCTGCACCGCCGTGGCAGCGAACCTGTTCTGTTGGCAGCGGGCGAGAAGGATCAGAGCATCCTTCAGGGCTATGCCGGAAGCGTCGCCTTTTCGCCGGACGGGCAGGCGGTCGCGATAACCTGCCCGCGCGGCAATGCCCTGCATAGGTTTGATGTCCAAAGCGGCGCATTCAAGGGTGCATTTGATCTGGAAGACGTCTGCGGGCTAGCGACCGGTCCCGCAGGGCTGGTTTATACCACCGGAACTGGTCAGGTCGGGCAACTGACCGAGGCGCAAGCCAAGGTGACAGCCCTGACAGAATGCAAATGGGACAATCATCTGGTCCGGATAAACGCCAGTGGATAACACACTATCTCGGGGACATCTGCCTGACCTGAAGTTCCCGAGCCTTGGTTGGCCTCAGGCCGGGGTCGCCGTTGCCCTGCGTTTTCGCAACAAAGGCCGCCCGGCTATCATCAGAAACAAAGCCGACAGAACAATCCCAAGCACTGACGGAAGATACAGCAAGGGCCAAAGCTTTGGGTCCGCGATCACGACGGGCGAGATCATTCCGCGAAACCCTTCGAGTAACACCAGCAACGTGAAGGCGACAAATATCTGCGGCCAGAGGCCAAAGCGCGAGAAACTGCCCAGCATCAGGGCAGAATACCCGACAAGCGCCACCGCGATATTGATGGCAATCCAGGAAAACCGCTGATGCAACTCATCGACCAGTTCGCCCTCGGTATGTCTTTCCTCTTTGGTCACCTTGTCACGATTACTCAACAGTTCGGATGTCGGGATCGCCTCGAGGCTGCGTCGCCCCATCTTGGTGTCGTCGGTCATGTTCGAGATGTCATAAGTCGCGTCCTGAAACAGGGTTGACGACAACCGGTTACCGTTCCGATCCAATCGCAGCGCAATCCCGTCCACCATGACCAGATTGACACCGCTGCCAGAGTTCACCAGGTACGCTGTGGCGCTGGAGTAGCTGGCCGGGTTCTCACTGTCACGCCCGTCGGACACAAAGACCTCGTGCAGCGTGCCGTCCAGATCCACCCGCCCGATATAGACGGTCACACCGGGCGTGGGATGCATAAATTCGCCTTCGTTCAACAACTGTGCGGTGACGTCGCCCGCGACCTCGGCTTGTCGCCGCTCAAGCTGGTCCAGCGAGGCAGGACGCAGGAAAACGCTGATAACCGCCATCATAAGACCGGCGCAAAGGCCAAAGGCAAAAACCGCGCGGGCAAGCCGCCAAGGGCTGGATCCCGTCGCCAACATCACTGTCAGTTCACTTTCGCGGCTCAACCGGTTGGTTGCGTAAACCGCCGCTGCAAACACCGCCATTGGCATCACCGTGCGGATCAGCGTCGGCAGGGTCAGGGCCGTGAACTCCAGAAACACCAGCGCCGACTGACCGCCGCTGATCACCCGATCAAACAGGCTGACGGAACGAGTGATCCAGAAAACGCCCACCAGGACGAGCGTGAAGAAACCGAACAGGATCAGCAGTTGCCGCAGGAAATACCCATCGAATCGCGACATGTGACCTCTTTTCCGGCGGCTTGTGACGTGCGGCGACTTTAGGCCATTCAAAAGGCGGGGGAAACCGCGAATAGCACGGAAGCTGTCGTGTAATGCGCGTCAGGCATTGCCGCAGTGACACTCGGCAACCAACGCGCTTGGTCTTCGCTTTTAGTGAAATGGCAGGCGCACTCGGGCGGCGCGGGCACGGCGCTTGAGTTTCAGCGCGACAGGCTGGCTCAGGCGCCCGAAATCAACACGCTTGCGGCACCAATGAATCCGGCCACCGCGACAGAGCTTGCCGCCAATATGACTACGATTTCAAAAATGCTGAGTTTCATTTTGATCCCCGCTCGATTGGTTCGAACGGCATAGAACAACTTCTTTGCGCCGCAAACAGGGGTACTGCTTACGTAGCGGAAACTTGCTGCGAGGATGGCGTGTATTCGCGCAAATACTGCATTGTAGAACTCATGGCCGCCTGCCCGTGCGAATTTGATGCTTGACCTGTTGCAGGTCTGCACTGCCATGGCACACCACCGACCTCGGCGGGGCTACTTTCCCCCGCGACCTCGGCCCCGAGCCAGCCCCTGCCGTGAGTCTCGCAGGCCGCGCAGTGCTTCGGGGAATCAGCAGCGACGACCCCTGTTTCGCGTCAAACCTATGCCTATTGGAGCCGGCTTAAATGTCTTCCAAAATGTGAGCGCCGCGCCAAAGGACAACATGACCTAGTTTTCGAACACCTTCGATGCCGAATTCTTGGACGAGATTGCCCTGACAATTCCGCCATGGCGTCCTGCAACCAGAACCCACTCAACGCTCTCTCGGTCACCGCTTATGCTTTCTTCTCGGCCGGGGGTGCGGATGTCTCGGCCAGCAGCTTTGCCATCTACATAAAGTTTCGCAGCCAATTGCTCTTGCTTGCGCCGACCGAATTGTGGTGCCTCACCAAAAGCTGCGCACAACGCATTCGCTGCAAAGCGCTGTGTAACTGGCCAAACCTTTTTTGGAAGACTGGCAGGGGCAGCAGGGTTCGAACCCGCGACCTACGGTTTTGGAGACCGTCGCTCTACCAACTGAGCTATACCCCTGTGGTGCGCCCTCAGATATGCCAGCCGCGCAGCGGACTCAAGAGGCTTTTTTCAGAATCGGTCGCGCGGCGCAAAAGAACAAAACCATTGCGCCCGACGTCAGGTTCAGTAAGACATGCCTCGCCCGGTACAAAGGACATAGCAGTGAGCCTCCGCAAGAAAATCGCCGACAGCGAAGCCGTTCTGAACTGGGTTGCCCGCCGCATCGCGTCATATATTCGAATGGTGAATCGCAACACGCGTTGGCAGCGGATCGGGTATGAAGAGCTGGACCGGCTGGTCGAACAGGGCGAGCCAATCATTGTTGTCCTGTGGCATCAGCGCCTGGCGCAATCGCCGTATTTCTTTCCATTGGAAAAGGGGCGTATCTGTTCGATTACCTCTTCGGCGCGCGCCGGCAGCATGGTGGGACGGGTACAACGCCTGTTTGGGATGGACACGATCGCCATGGCCAGCAAAAAGCGCCACGTGGCGCTGTCGCGCGAAGTGCTGGGCAAGATGAAGCAGGGGATATCGATCGGTATCGCCGCCGACGGACCGCGCGGGCCTGAGCGTGTGCTTTCGACGGTACCGCTGGTCTGGGCCCGTGCCTCGGGCAAGCGCGTGTTCGGGATTACCTTTTCCGCCCGCCATGGCCGCGAAGCCGGGACTTGGGATCGCCTGTTGATGCCACGCCCCTGGCGAAACCAAGGCGTCTTTCTATGCCGCGAATGGACCGAAACAGTTCCGCGTAAGGCCAGCGAGGATCAGACCGAAAGCCTGCGGCTTAGCCTTGAACAGCATATGAACGATATCACGGCTGAGGCAGACGAGATGGTCGGGCGCGCGCCCTGGAAGCCCAAGAGCTAAACCTGGGCAAAACAAAAAGCCCCGCCATCGAAAAACGGCAGGGCCTAGGTTTTAAGTTCCGAGCCGGGCGTCAGTCTGCACCAAAGGACCCGATGTGGCTAACTCCACCCGCACCAGTCGCCTGAAACGTCCCGCCAACTTCTTCAGCATTCGGCCCGTAGAATCTGCCGTCTGCGGTGCCGCTGGTCCCGGTGCCAGCGATGTTGGCGCGGAAGGTATTTCCAGAAACATCGCCAGATCCTGAAAAGTCCAGGTTGGCCGCGTTTACGTTGGTGCCATCGGACAGCCGGGAAGCTACGGTGCCCGAGCTGGTGATTGTTGCGGTGCGGAAATTGGTTGTAACGTCGACTTCGGACGCCGTCAGATAACCATTCCCATCCGCAAGAATTGCAACGCCTGTGCTAACGCCTTCATAGCTTGCGTTCCGACCGGTCGGGATGTCGCTGGAACTCGTGCGATACCCATAGGACCCGGCACCAGCAACTGCGACCGCCCGGTTGCGGTCTTCAAGCCAGATACCAAAAGTCTGGTGTTCAAACCGCGTTCTCGATGGATCGACCAATACCGCAGCATCGTTCAAATCCGGGGACTCGAAGGCTAAAAGGACACCGCTGGAACTGCGAGTCAGTGAATCGCCTGAAGTTGAATCCAACGACACACCCGATCCCGGCGCTCTGAAACGGGTTGCTACGATATCGCCGTCTTCGGTGGTCATTCTAAGAGTTGAAGATTGCCGACTGGAAATGTTGGTCACGGTAGCACCGGTCACTTCGGCGGTGACTGCCTGACCATCCAATTCGAGCGTTCCGTTTCGTGGCAAAGTGATCTCGCCAGTGGCATTACTGCCGCCCCCCGAGGAGCCTCCGCTGCTGCTTGAACTACACGCACTTAAAGAAAATCCAGTAATCAATGTAACGGCTAAAAGACTTATTTTCGTCGACATATCCCCTCCGACTGGTTTGAAATTCCAAGCCAAATTAATATTTGGCAAAGCGGGCACAAGTTAATTCCGAAATACAATCTGAGCGTGTCCGATCTGCCACATCGAACGCACTGCATTGCAGCGCTCTGTTCAATCCCAGAAACTCCACCTAAGAACGGCATTCATTGACCTGTTAAGCTTGGTGCGCCCGCATTGTTTCGAATTCTGCTTCTGATTGCCTGCCTGATGGCGGCCTCCACATTTGGCCACAATGCATCGGCCCAAACCGAAATTGTCGCCAATCCCGAAACATCCGAGCAGAGAATCGAGACCGTCTTTCTAAGCGGTTTGCGGGACATGCAGCTTGGGAACACGGATGCCGCGATCGAAAAGTTTTCGTCAATCCTTGCAGCAAACCCCAACCTGGTCCGCGTCCGTTTGGAACTTGGCCTGGCCTACTATCGCGCGCGTCAGTGGAACCGCGCCCGGAACGAGTTTTTTACGGCCCTGTCCGGTGATTTGCCTGATCCTGTTCGCGCCAAGGTTCTTGGTCTGATCCGCGATATCGACGCCCGTCGCGGGTTCGAATGGGATCTTAGCATCGGACTGACCGACGTAGGCGACCAAAGGGACTATGACACGGATGAGATTATTCTTGATTTCTCGGGCCTTAACCTGCCGTTTGTGTTGAACCGCGAGAAATCGAATGAGCTTGGCGTGCGCGTCACAGGATCTGCCAATTTTCGCAAACCACTGAACTGGAAACTGTTCGGTGCCGACACCGCCGCCTATGCCTCGGCATCGTTCGATGTGACCGAGGCCCGGACATCCCGATACGACGACTATATCTTCGGGGCGCGGTTCGGGGTGCGGGCATTGACACAGAACACGACAGCCTCTCTTGGTCCGCTCGTCTCGACCCGCCTGCTGGGCGGCAATGTC
Organism: Ruegeria sp. CH11; assembly: GCF_056537105.1. NCBI lineage: Bacteria > Pseudomonadati > Pseudomonadota > Alphaproteobacteria > Rhodobacterales > Roseobacteraceae > Ruegeria > Ruegeria sp. CH11. Next base: position 132,964 of record NZ_JBQFQX010000008.1, on the reverse strand, counting down.
TATGAAAACCGGGTCGCGCTTCAGGCGGCAGTGGAACGGCGCAACCGGACCGGCGGTTCAATCTTTGCTCTGGTCAGCGGGACGAAACTGCACAACCCGACCTCAAGCCAGTTGGACGGGCACGAGTTTGACGCCGAGGTCGGGTTGCGGCGCTCGTTTGGCGGCAAGGGGCTGATCGGCGCGAGTTTCTTCTACGAGGACAAGTCCACCGACGACAATTTCGAGAATTTCATACGCCAGCGTTTTACAATCTTTGGGCAAGTTGACATTCGCGGAGGCTTTACCCTCAGACCCGCCATATTCGCCGAGCACAAGAAATACAAAACCCCCAGCGTTTTGTTTACCGGCAACCCAAACGAGGACACCTGGGGTGCGAACCTAAGGGTCGAAAAGAACGATCTGTTCTTTGGAAATGGCTTTTCACCTTTCCTGATGCTCACTTACAAACGCACAAAATCCGGGATCGATGCGTTCAGCTATACCGAATCCGGATTTGAGCTGGGCGTGGAAAGGCGATTTTAGCGACGAGAATGGAGATCAAAATCCAGTATGAAAGCGCTCTGCAAATTTTTAATGATCCGACGCCCAACGCCGCCGAAGAGAATCCGCTCGTTGTACATGCCTGAATGCAGCATGGTGGTATTGCCAAGAGCAGAAGCGCAACGCTAACCCCGATAGAACCCAAAAGGCGGGATTTACCCCGCCTTGAGGTTCTCAAAGAGAAAGCCCGCGTAAGTGAGGCCGTTGGGGCTTGGCAGGAGGCTAAGTTGGGTCGCTCTAATACGGCAGCTGAGAAATTCATGCCAATCCGAGAACACCGTCGAAGGGGAGCCGTGGGAGATTCACAATCTGGTTGGGAATACCGGACTTGAAAATCACTCTAATCTGAGGCGTCATTGGCACTAAGTATCTGAAATATCTATGCACGTTTGTTTTCTAAGCCCGTGGGATACCCTACACTTTGACACAAGCTTTGTTATCTAATGCCCTAGTGGTCTCCGCCCTGTTGCAGGTTGGCACGTTTGATATTGCGCAGCTGTTCAGCAACGATCCTAATGTTCATTATACCTACGCGATCGCGGTACAGCTTTTTTTGCTGATGCTGTTGTTTGGATTGGCTTCACTTCTATTCCTTTCAGGCTCGATTCTCGCCTTCTGCCTTCGGCCAAGAATTATTCAACCAAACGGGTCAGTGCCAGCTTGGTCTGCGTTGCTTACAATAGCACTGCTTCTGAGCGCACCCATAGGGGTTTCCTACATTTTGCTGGGTGCATTCCTAGTTCTGGCTTCGCTGGGCTTGATGACGCTTCGGTGGATGAAAAGTCCAAAGTACAAGCAAGTGTATTTCTGGCCGCCTGAGGGTTTCCGGAATGCCAGCCTTCGGCAGAAGGCATTTGCGATCTTACTGCTGGGCGTATTTTGCTATTTCCTTAAATCGCTTGTCACGGCACTAGTTTTTTCAATCGTGCCACTAAATTCAGGTCAGCCGGAATTCCGCTTAAAATTTGCGAACAGAATAAACAGTGATGTTGTGCGTGCATCATACAGGTTTCCAGACCCACAATCCTGCCTCGAAACTGGGGTCGATGCAGGAACCCGCGCAGATCTGCTGCGAATGGATTGGAATAAAATTTCAACCAACGGAGACGCACAGGTTTGTATGTTCAGATTGCTCCATGAATGGGGTGGAGTAGCCGGCGCCACAACATGGTTAGAAGCACAAGGCTTTCGGGTAAGCGAAACATTCAGTTCCAACAAACCATACCAAAACCGAGATGGTACACTAAGAGTCGATGGAAGTTGGTCCATTAAGAGAAACGGGCCGCGCTTTCCAACGTCGGGCATTCTATCCCGCATTCGAAGGGCGGTCCCCTATGGAATGGGTGTGAGAGCAACCTTCAGCGAAGACGGTCGAGAACTCCTTTATCTCCACATCGATTTTTCCACTTTGTGAGATATCAGTTCTGCGCAATTTTTGGGAATAGCCATCTTCCAATCCAGGGCAGCAGAATCAAAAGAAGGCCGTCCAGAGGGACGGCCTTCTTTGTTTCGTCGCGGGTGCGAATTATTCGATGATTTTCGACACAACGCCGGCGCCGACAGTGCGGCCGCCTTCGCGGATCGCGAAGCGCAGGCCGTTTTCCATCGCGATCGGTGCGATCAGCTCAACGCCGAACGACACGTTGTCGCCGGGCATGACCATCTCGGTACCTTCGGCCAGGGTCACGGTGCCGGTCACGTCCGTCGTACGGAAGTAGAACTGCGGGCGATAATTGGCAAAGAACGGGGTGTGACGTCCGCCTTCTTCCTTGGTCAGGATATAGGCTTCGGCTTCGAACTTGGTGTGCGGGGTCACCGAACCGGGCTTACACAGAACCTGGCCACGCTCAACGCCGTCACGATCCACACCACGCAGCAGGGCGCCGATGTTGTCGCCTGCTTCACCGCGGTCCAGCAGCTTGCGGAACATCTCAACACCGGTACAGGTGGTTTTGCTGGTGTCGCGGATGCCGACGATTTCGATCTCGTCGCCAACGTTGATCACGCCACGCTCGACACGGCCGGTCACAACGGTACCACGGCCCGAGATCGAGAACACGTCTTCGATCGGCATCAGGAACGGCTGGTCAACAGCGCGCTCAGGGGTGTCGATGTAGTCATCAACAGCCGCCATCAGTTCCTTGATCTTCTCTTCGCCGATTTCCGGGTTGTTGCCTTCCATCGCGGCCAGAGCCGATCCTGCGATGATCGGAATATCGTCGCCGGGGTATTCGTAGCTGGACAGCAGTTCGCGAACTTCCATCTCAACCAGTTCCAGCAGCTCTTCGTCGTCAACCTGATCCACTTTGTTCAGGAACACGACCATCTTCGGGATGCCAACCTGGCGGCCCAGCAGGATGTGCTCACGCGTCTGCGGCATCGGGCCGTCAGCGGCGTTCACAACCAGGATCGCGCCGTCCATCTGAGCGGCACCGGTGATCATGTTCTTGACGTAGTCGGCGTGGCCGGGGCAGTCAACGTGTGCGTAGTGGCGGTTGTCGGTCTCGTATTCCACGTGGGCGGTCGAGATGGTGATGCCGCGCGCTTTCTCTTCCGGCGCACCGTCAATCTGGTCATACGCTTTGAAGTCACCAAAATACTTGGTGATCGCTGCGGTCAGCGTCGTCTTGCCGTGGTCAACGTGGCCAATCGTGCCGATGTTGACGTGCGGTTTTGTACGCTCAAACTTTTCCTTTGCCATTCCTCAGGCGCCCTTTTGCGATTTGGGGGACCCTTGGTCCCGTGGTTACATCTGCGCGCGCGAGATATTTGGTTCAAAGGTGAAAATCAAGCACATCCTGCGTGAAAAGCAGGTTAAGACGCCGGATTTTGCGTGACAGTGCCAGAATCGAGCGGCTGGATCAGGTCCGGACGGCGATCAAACCAACCGTTGTCCTTATGCTCTTCTGCCAACCATTCCTCGACCCGGTCGGCAACTTTCAATGCAAGCCCATTCATTTGCTCTTCTCTGGTGCGCGAATGGCCCGATCCGGCCAAGGCGCTTTCACCCGTTGTGTCTTCGAGAACCTGAAACTGCTTTTTCTTGGCTACGAATTCCTTTTTGCCAACGTCATAGACGTTGACCAGAACGATCGCGGTGCTTTTCGGATTATAGATCACAGGGATACCCGGCGGCGCCAGCATGTAGCCTTCGAGGCTGATGCCGATGTCGTATTCCTGCGCACCCTCATAGCGGCCCAGACGAATATCGACTGCATTCTGGATCGCATCTTCCCATTCCTTGGGTGTCGCATCCCGGGAAACGGGTCCCTGTTTGGCTTTCTCGGCGAAAGCATAGTTCACGCGAAGTTTGAACTCGCCCAGGCTTTCGGGCTCCTCGTAAACCTGCGTTTGCGTACACGCGCCCATCAGGGCCAGTCCGGTGATCAGGGTCAGAATGCGCAACATGTCTCTCGTCTCGATAGGCCGTTTTGCTTTGATCTAGCGCACCAAGGCGTCTTGTGCCAAGGCGCATCGGCGAAATTCCACTTTCCCGGCGGCGCGATCACGAAAATTTATAGTCGCGCGGGAAGCCGTAGGGCGGCTTTTTCCCGACGCTTGCGCGTTTGGACAGCCATTGGGACATGTCCGCCTCGTGTCGCGTCTTGTCACCACCCATGGACCATTTCAGGCCTTCTTCCCAGTTGAAGGTCGTGATGTCGGACAGACCGCCATCCAATTCCAGCGTCCCCTGCCGCCCGCGCGCCATATTGTACTTTTGCAGCCGCACGCCTTTGCCGCGCGTCATCTCGGGCAGTTCTTCCGCCGGGAAAACAAGGAACTTGCCGTTCTGCGACACCACGGCGACATGGTCGCCCTCGACCGGTTTGCAGATCATCGCTGTTTCATCACCTTTGACGTTCAGCACCTGTTTGCCGTTGCGGGTCTGCGCCAGCACGTCATCCTCGGGCACCATGAACCCGTTGCCCGCGTCCGAGGCCACCAGCAGCTTGCGCCCCGGCTTGTGGATCAGAATGTCGATGATCTGCGCCTCGTTCGGCAGATCGACCATCAGACGCAGCGGTTCACCCATCCCTCGCCCACCGGGCAGGTTGGCAGCGCTGACAGTGTAGAAGCGCCCGTTCGAGGCGAACACGAGCAAGCGATCGGTGGTTTCCGCATGGAAAATGAAACGCGGGCCGTCGCCGTCCTTGAATTTCAACTCTCGCTTCAGGTCGATATGGCCCGTCATGGCGCGAATCCAGCCCATCTGAGAGCAGACGACCGTGATCGGCTCCTTGTCGATCATAGCCTCAAGAGGCACTTCTTCGACCTGTCCTGCTTCGGCGAAACGCGTCCGGCGTGCGCCGCCCTCGTAATCTTTGCCGAAGGTCTTCTTGGTCTCTTTCAGCTGCTCAGCGATCTTGGCCCATTGCAGGGCAGGATCGGCCAGCAGGTCTTCGAGGTTGGCGCGTTCCAGCATCAACTCATCGCGTTCGCGGACCAGTTCCATCTCTTCGAGACGGCGCAGGCTGCGCAGGCGCATGTTGAGGATGGCGTCGACCTGAATCTCAGACAGTTCGCCCTCGCCCGGTTTGGGCGAGACGTAATCGGATTCATCTGTCGCGCGCACGTGGTCGATACCCCAATCCTCGCGCATCAGCGCGGCTTTGGGGTCGTCATCGTAACGGATAATATCGATGACGCGGTCGAGGTTCAGGAAGGCAACGATAAAGCCTTCCAACACTTCCAAACGGTGGTCGATCTTGCCCAGACGGTGACGTGACCGGCGCAACAGCACCTCTTGCCGGTGGTCGAGGAAGGCGCGCAGCACTTCCTTCATCGAGCAGACCTTGGGCGTCACACCATCGATCAGCACGTTCATGTTCAGGCTGAACCGCACCTCAAGGTCCGAGTTGCGATAGAGCATGCCCATCAGCACCTCGGGGTCCACGTTCTTGGAACGCGGCTCAAGGATCAGGCGGATGTCGTCGGCGGATTCGTCGCGCACATCGGCGAGGATCGGGATTTTCTTGGTCTGGATCAGCTCGGCGATCTTTTCGATCAGCTTGGATTTCTGAACCTGATAGGGAATCTCGGTGACGATGATCTGCCACTGGCCGCGGCCCAGATCCTCAACCTCGTATTTACAACGCAGTCGGAATGAACCACGCCCGGTGCGATAGGCCTGCGCGATGTTCTCGGGCGGCTCAACGATGACACCACCCGTCGGGAAGTCCGGGCCGGGCACATAATTGAGCAACGTGTCGTCGCGCGCATCGGGCGTTTTGATCAGATGCAAACAGGCGTCACACAGCTCGGCAATATTATGCGGCGGGATATTCGTCGCCATCCCCACCGCAATACCGCTGGCACCATTGGCCAGCAGGTTCGGAAACTGGGCAGGCAGCACAACCGGTTCGGTTAGCGTGCCGTCATAGTTGTCGCGGAAATCGACCGCGTCTTCGTTCAGACCCTCAAGCAGAGCCTCGGCCACGATGGTCATCCGTGCCTCGGTGTATCGCGAGGCCGCCGGGTTATCGCCGTCGATATTGCCGAAATTCCCCTGACCGTCGACCAGCGGGTAGCGAACGTTGAAGTCTTGCGCCAGACGCGCCATCGCATCGTAGATCGCGGCGTCGCCATGCGGGTGGTAGTTACCCATCACGTCGCCGGAAATCTTGGCGGACTTCCGGAATCCGCCGGTTGCGCTAAGTCGCAGCTCGCGCATGGCATAGAGGATTCGCCGGTGAACCGGCTTCAACCCGTCGCGCGCGTCCGGCAGGGCGCGGTGCATGATGGTGGACAGCGCATAGGTCAGATAGCGCTCACCAATTGCGCGGCGCAGCGGTTCGGCTACCTCGCCCCCACCTTCGGGAGCCTCCATATTGGGGTCGTCGATCGTGTCGTTCATATATGATGTGATACGACGCAAGAGCGCGCGGGTAAAGCAATCGCCGCATATTTTGCTGGGGACAAGTCGCGCTTTTTGCAACAGGGGGACGCAAGTCCCCGTTTTCCCCGGTTTTTCGACTCGTTGCCCAAATTATGCTAAGATTTCCACGATTGAATTGCTGCCAGATTTAGTTGTTACGATTGACCCGGGGGGAGCGCCATGACGCGCCTTATTGTTATTACTTTCGCTGCACTTGGATGGACATTCTACGTCATGAGCGGCGGGCCCGATTTTGAGCCGCGCGGTGAGCGCGCGTCACAACCGGACCGTGTGGCGTCCATTTCGAAATCCGAACCTGTACCTGCCGACAGGGCGCAAGATCTTGTGACCAATGTCGCCGTGCGTGCGGTTCCGGTACGCGTCAAACCCGAACCGGTGGCCTCCACTCAGGAAGTTGTTGCCGTCGCGGATGAGGTCGAAGCAAATTCTTTGTCCGGGTTTTCCACTTTCGCCAATCAGGGCGCCAATCTGACGCTCGCCTCGCTCGAGGATGGTGCGACCGGGCTTCGTCAGGTTGCTACCACCACCCAAACCGACGCCGCACCGGAACCGGCCCTGCCGGAACCGGAAAAGGACATTCGTGAAATCTCGGGCACACGCGTGAACATGCGCGATGGACCGGGAACAATCTATCCGATCATAGCCAAGGTCACGCTCGGCCAAAAGGTCGAGGTCCTCAGCGAATCGGGAACCGGCTGGCTGCGCCTGCGCGTGTTGCCTGCGCAACAGATCGGATGGGTTTCGGCCTCGCTGGTCCGCAAATCCTCATTTTGACGCGTCTGTATCATTGCCCTGACCGGGTACGCACCCTAGCAATAAGCCGGGGACAGATACGGAAACGCGATGCAAAAAACGATTCTCATCACCGGCTGCTCGTCGGGCATAGGGCTTGACGCTGCACACGGTATGCGTGCACGGGGATGGCGTGTCTTTGCATCGTGCCGCCAGCAACGCGATTGCGACCGGCTGCGCGCCCAGGGGTTCGAAAGCCCTCTGATCGACTACACCGACGCGGGTACCATCACCTCGGGTCTGGCGCAGGTGCTTGAGGCCACGGGCGGCACGCTGGACGCTTTGTTCAACAATGGTGCCCATGGCATGCCCGGCGCGCTCGAGGATGTTCCCACGGAAGGTTTGCGCCTGATCTTTGAAGCCAATGTCTTTGGCTGGCACGAACTGACGCGTCAGGTGATTCCCGTCATGCGGGCGCAGGGGCATGGGCGAATTGTGCAGAACTCCTCGGTTCTCGGCCTGGTCGCCTTTCCCTGGCGCGGGGCCTACGTGGCGACAAAATACGCAATCGAGGGTCTGACGGACACGTTGAGGCTGGAACTGCGCGACACCGATATCAAGGTCATCCTGATCGAGCCCGGACCGATCACCAGCAAGATCCGCGAGAACTCGATCCCCATGTTTGAACGCTTCATCGATTGGCAAAACTCGGCGCTGCGCCAGAAATACGAGAAGACGTTGCTCAAACGGCTCTACGAATCCTCCGGGCCCGACAAGTTTGAGTTGCCGGCCTCGGCGGTGACAGAAAAGCTGGCGCATGCGGTGGGCGCAAAACGTCCGCGGGCGCGCTATTACGTGACGACGCCGACCTATATTGCCGGATACCTGCGCCGTATTTTGCCGACCCGGTCAATCGACCGCATCCTGTCGGATATCTGAGACGAAATTAACCGTTCGCTTTTGGGTCCTTTGGGGCTAGATGAGAGCCAGCGAAACAAAAACATGGACGGTATAGTCATGGACCTGTTGATGGTCGTCCTGCTGTTAGCCATGGCGGCTGTGGTCGTTGTGCTTGCAATTGGCATCTCCAATTTCGGCAAACCCGGTACGGATGCCGCGATGAAAAGCAACAAGATGATGCGCCTGCGTATCCTGTTTCAGTTCATTGCCGTGGTGCTGATCGTGCTTTACGTCTGGCTGCGCGGACAAGGGGTGCAATAGATGGTCGTGCTCAACAAAATCTACACGCGCACCGGTGATGACGGCAAAACCGCACTGGGCAATGGCGAACGCGTCGCCAAATATTCCGGCCGTGTGACGGCCTATGGCACGGTGGACGAGTTGAACGCCTTTGTCGGTGTTGCCCGCACCCAGGCGACCGGCGATGTCGAGGCCGCGCTGGCCCGTATCCAGAACGATCTGTTCGACCTTGGTGCCGATTTTTGCCGCCCGGACATGGATAAGGACGCCGAAGCCGATTATCCGCCGCTGCGGATCGTATCCGCGCAGATCGACCGGCTTGAGGCCGAGATCGATGTGATGAACGACACTCTGGAACCTTTGCGCAGCTTTATCCTGCCCGGCGGGTCTCCGCTGGCGGCGCAATTACATGTCTGCCGGACCGTTTCGCGCCGGGCCGAGCGGCTGGCGGTGGAACTGACCAACATGGAGCCCGTAAACGATGTGGCGGTGAAATACCTCAACCGTCTCAGCGACTGGTTCTTTGTTGCCGCCCGATGCGCCAACAACGACGGGCGCGACGACGTGCTATGGGTTCCGGGTGCGAACCGCTGAACCCCGTCGCTGCAGTCAATTTTTCCCAATGACTCAGGCGAAAAACACGAAACGCGACGTCTCAACGACATGACGTGACGATTTTGCCCTGTTGCGGCCCGGATTGAGTCGCTATTGAAACCACCGAGAGCATTGGTGGAGTCGCTTCGCGGCTTACCGTTTTTTTGAGGAGAAAGCGCCAAAATGAAGGTACTCGTGCCTGTAAAGCGCGTGATTGACTACAATGTGAAGGTTCGCGTCAAAGCGGACGGTAGCGGTGTTGATCTCGCCAATGTGAAAATGTCGATGAACCCGTTCGACGAGATTGCCGTGGAAGAGGCGATCCGTCTGAAAGAAGCCGGCAAAGCGGATGAGGTTGTAGCGGTCTCGATCGGCGTCAAGCAGGCGCAGGAAACCCTGCGCACCGCGCTGGCAATGGGTGCCGACCGTGCGATTCTGGTCATCGCCGCCGATGACGTCCACACCGATATCGAGCCTTTGGCCGTTGCGAAAGTCCTGGCCAAAGTGGTCGAGGAAGAACAGCCGGGCATCGTCCTGTGCGGCAAGCAGGCCATCGACAACGACATGAACGCCACTGGTCAGATGCTTTCGGCCCTGCTGGGCTGGTCGCAAGGTACCTTTGCCTCCGAGCTGGACATCGAAGGCGACAGCGCCAAGATCACCCGCGAGGTTGATGGCGGTCTGCAGACCATCAGCGTCAAGATGCCGACCATCGTGACCGTTGACCTGCGCCTGAACGAGCCGCGCTATGCGTCGCTGCCCAACATCATGAAGGCGAAGAAAAAGCCGCTGGATGAGAAAACCGCCGCCGATTACGGCGTCGACGTCACCCCGCGTCTGGAGATTGTCAAAACCGATGAGCCGCCTGCACGCGCTGCCGGTATCGTCGTGGGCTCGGTCGACGAGCTGGTCGAGAAACTCAAAGAAGCGGGGGCTGTGTAATGGCTGTACTTCTGCTTGCCGAAGTCAACAACGGCGAATTGTCGCTGGACGCCACCGCCAAGGCTGTCAACGCCGCGAAGGCTCTGGGTGATGTGACCGTTCTGGCAGCAGGTGGCTCGGCCGCCGCTGCTGGTGAGGCCGCCGCCAAGATCGACGGTGTGTCCAAGGTTCTGGTGGCCGAGGATGCGTCGCTGGGTCATCGCCTGGCGGAATCGACCGCCGCGCTGATCGTGTCGCTGGCCGATGGCTATGAACACATCGTGGCACCTGCAACCACTGACGCCAAGAACGTCATGCCGCGCGTTGCCGCGCTGCTTGACGTGATGGTGATCTCGGATGCATCCGGCGTTGTTGACGGCTCGACCTTTGAGCGTCCGATCTATGCGGGCAACGCAATCCAGACCGTGAAATCGAACGACGCCAAAAAGGTCGTCACCCTGCGGACCGCCAGCTTTGACGCGGCGGGCGAAGGCGGTTCAGCACCGGTTGAAACCGTTGCTGTTCCAGGTTCCGAAGGTCTGTCGTCGTGGGTCGAGGACAAGGTGGCCGAAAGCGACCGTCCGGAATTGACCTCGGCGGGCGTTGTTGTTTCGGGCGGCCGCGGTGTCGGCTCGGAAGAGGACTTTGCCCTGATCGAAAAGCTGGCCGACAAGCTGGGCGCAGCAGTTGGCGCATCGCGTGCCGCAGTCGACTCGGGCTATGCCCCTAACGACTGGCAGGTGGGTCAGACCGGCAAGGTTGTCGCCCCGGACCTCTATGTCGCCGTCGGCATCTCGGGCGCGATCCAGCACCTGGCGGGCATGAAGGACTCGAAGGTCATTGTTGCGATCAACAAGGACGAAGAAGCGCCGATCTTCCAGGTCGCAGACTTCGGACTGGTCGCCGACCTGTTCCAGGCGGTGCCGGAACTGACCGAAAAACTCGGCTAAGACCTTTCGGCAAGAACCTTCCAAAGGGCCCGCAATGCGGGCCTTTTTTCATTCCAGATTCTGAATGGCGGACGACAGGGTATCGGCGATCTTTTGATGTGTTGCCGGACCCAGCATGTGTTCTGCCAACGGCTGCTGGAGCGTTCCGAACAGAACATCTTCCAGTTCATTGGATTCGCCCGCTACGCGCACGTTCAATCGGATCGTGTTGGCACAATGTGGGTGCAAGGCGTCTAGCATCGCGGAGTCGATCTGTCCGGCGTCAAAATTCCCATCGCTATCAGGATTTCGGTCCACGCTCAGCCAAAGCAAAATGACCGGCGACGTGATGGAGTTCAGAAAGCTTCCGAGTTTTTGGGTCCACCCCTTGCGCAGCTCTTGCATGACCGTTGAAAATCGCCTTTCCGACACGCTGTGCAAACGCTTCAGCAAATGCCGAACAAAGTGAATTTCGGTAAAGTCCACTTCCGGAAAGAGTGACCTCAGCTCCTGCGTCGGGGCAACAAACCTGTCATTTCGGCGCGCGTGCACACGATAGAACCTGTTGTTCTGCCCTGCGATATCCGGCAACTGCAGCACACACAAATTGGCCTCGTTCGCCAGATCCCGAAGACCCATGTCACGACAAAGCGCCTCGACCCCGCAAAACAGGCTGCCAAGGTTCAGGCACCGCTTGCCCATGCGCTCCTCAAGCCGGGCCGCATAGGGCGCCTCGACAAAGCGGCCAAATGTCTCCTCGCCCCCAATGCAGGCAATAAAGGGCCGCTCTGGCGTTTGGTGCGGTCCGCGAAACCACAGGTCAGATTGACCATACCGGCAAAACGACTCGGCAGCGCTTACCGCTGTCATGGATTGATAGCTCATCACTCACACTCACATTTTTCACCCAATCGTCACTTTGCCGCCCAAGGTCTTACGAAAACCCTAATGCGCGCATTTGAAGCGAATTTGACGGGCCTGATCCCCTTGCCGACTGCCTTGAAACGCCGATAAGGTCGGCACAATCAACAGCAAAGGCAGCTGAGTATGGACGTAAAATCTGTCGGAGTAATCGGGGCGGGTCAGATGGGCAACGGAATTGCCCATGTCATGGCACTGGCGGAATATGACGTTCTGCTGACCGACGTCAGTCAGGACGCCCTGAGCAGCGCCTTGTCCACGATTGAGGCTAACCTGTCCCGGCAGGCAGCGCGTGGAAAGATCGATGATGATGCCGTGAAGGCAGCATTGGGTCGGATCAACACCACCCTAAACCTACCGGATCTTGGCCAGACCGATCTGGTGATCGAAGCCGCGACCGAACGTGAGACGGTGAAACAGGCGATTTTCGAGGACCTTCAACCGCATCTGCAACCCCATACGATCCTGACGTCGAATACCTCGTCGATCTCGATCACGCGGTTGGCAAGCCGAACGGACCGGCCCGAGCGGTTCATGGGGTTCCACTTCATGAACCCGGTTCCGGTGATGCAGCTGGTCGAATTGATTCGCGGTATTGCAACCGATGAAGAAACCTTCAAATCCTGCAAGGCCGTGGTGGACCGGCTTGGCAAAACCGCGGCCAGTGCCGAAGATTTTCCCGCCTTTATCGTCAACCGGATTCTGATGCCGATGATCAACGAAGCGGTCTACACGCTTTACGAAGGTGTTGGAAACGTTCAATCGATCGATCAGTCGATGAAACTGGGTGCGAACCATCCGATGGGACCCTTGGAATTGGCCGACTTCATCGGGCTGGATACCTGTCTTGCGATCATGAACGTGCTGCATGACGGGTTGGCAGATACCAAATACCGGCCCTGCCCATTGTTGACGAAATACGTCGAAGCCGGGTGGCTGGGTCGCAAGACCGACCGTGGATTTTATGATTATCGCGGCGAAGTCCCAGTTCCAACGCGATGAATGTGAGGGGGCTAACCCCCTCGCCCGGAATATTGTTGCCCGAAGAAGAGGCGGATCAGGGTTTCGACGATTGACCCAAAGCCATGGTGTGTTTTCTGAGCCAGGCCATAAAGCCGCGCGGGTCGCGTTCCAGCAGCGCCATATCCTCAGCCGAGATCGGATCGCCAATCACCGGACCTAGCGGTTTGTTGCACGAACGCACGATTTCATGCAGCAGCAGTCCCTGGCGCAAGATCGGCGACAGACGGTTGGCGATCTGGTACCAGCGCGAATTGCTGCCGGGGAAAAAGATCGGCACCACCTGCGCACCGGACCGGCGGATCATCTTGGCGGTGAATACGTTCCATTCCCTTTCCTGCGCCGGCCCGAACCAGTCGTCGGACGACATCACCACGCCCGAGGGGAACAGGGCGACAACGCCTCCATCCTTGAGGTGATCCATGGATTTCCCGCGCATTTCCAGCATCTTGGCTTGCGCCTCGGGGTCGTGCGGAAAGGGGACCGGGATCATGAAAGAGGTTGCAGCCTCATCCAGACCAGTCAGCACCGAACGGGTGAGAATGCGATAGTCGCTGCGCACGCGACCGATCAGTTCGGCCAGGATCATGCCGTCGACCATACCGTGCGGATGGTTGGCGACAACAACCACCGGGCCGTCCTTGGGGATGCGCGCGATCTGCTCGGCAGGTGTGGTGAGGTCGATACCCATGATACTGAGCGCCCCGCCCCAGAACTTCTGGCCGCGATACTGTTCATTTTGCTTTTCGAACTTGTTGACCATCCGCAATATGGTCAGTTTGCCTGTCAGCCACTCGATCGCGCGGATCGCGTTTGCGGTCCAGGCATCGTCGAACGAGTTCGCGTAGGTCAGCGTTCTGCGGTCATAGATCTCACCCTGTTCAGGTGTATCGCCCGCTATGGGACCTGTCTTGGTATCGTGCGTGGTTTCCGCCAATTCCTGGTCTTCCCATCCTTCGTATCGCGGCGATTTCGGGCCTAGTAACCCTCTCCGAACTTGTCATTGACCAGGGTTTCCAAAGCTTCTGCCAACGCCTCAGCATCCGGGCCGGACGTCTCGACGTCAATAGTGGTTCCGCGCGACGCTGCCAACATCAAAAGGCCCATAATACTGTCGCCTGATGCAGAAAGGCCCTCACGCGAGACTTCGGCGCGTGCATCGAATCCTTCAACCACCTCGACCAGCTTGGCCGACGCGCGGGCGTGCAAACCCTTTTCGTTGATTATTTTCAAGCTTTTGTTGGCCATATTCAAATATTCCAGTTCAATCCAATGTCACATTCTGCGCATTGATGTATTTTCGTCCAGCCTCGAGTGCGAGGCGCACCGCCTCGGGCACCGGCAGGTGGCGGCTTTTGGCCAATTTGATCAGCATCGGAAGGTTGGCACCATACAGGATTCGCCGATCCTGTGGCGCGCAGGCACGCAGGCTCAGGTTGGACGGGCTGCCGCCGAACAGGTCCGTCACCACGACAACCCCGTCGCCCACGTCCACCTCATCGGCGACGCGGCATATTTCTGACTGCTTTTCCTCGCGGTTGTGATCTGCTTCGATCGGTACGGCGACCAGTCCCGGCTGCTTGCCGACCACATGCTGCGTGGCAGACAGGTATTCCTGCGCCAGTCCCCCATGTGCAACGATTACGATCCCGATCAATCCGGCCTCACATTCAACGCGCGTCGTTCCATTTCGCGGTGCCTAATTGCCACCTGCTGACCCCCTTCCGCAAGGGCCTTTGCAACCGCCTCTGCGACAGCAACCGATCTGTGTTGCCCTCCGGTACATCCGAAGGCCACCGAAAGGTGGGCTTTGCCTTCGGCTCGAAACGCAGGCAGCAAAGCAACCAGCAGGTCCACGACCCGGTCAAAGAAGACGGAATAGTTCCTGTCGGCCTCAATATAGGACGCAACATCTTGGTTTCGACCGTCTTCGTCACGCAGGTCCGCACGCCAGTAGGGGTTAGCCAGAAACCGGCAATCGAACACCATATCCAGCCCACGCGGCAAGCCGCGCTTGTACGAGAAGGACTCGACCGAAACCGCCAGATGCCGTCCACTTTTTGGGGCGAACCAGCGATCTACTTCGGCGCGCAACTGGTGGACGTTCAGGGCACTTGTATCGATCAGCGTGTCCGCAATCTCGCGAATCGGTTGCAGCTGCTCCTTTTCGCGCGCGATGCCGGTCGCGGGGCTGGCATCCGCCGCGACGGGGTGCCGACGACGGGTTTCCGAAAAACGGCGCAGCAGCACGTCGTCGTTGCAGTCCAGGTACAGGATCGTCAGATCGACCTGTTCCATGCGGCCAAGCCGGGCAGCCAGTTCGATAAACCCGATGGTCGAGAAGTCGCGGTTGCGTGCGTCGATGCCCAACGCCATCGGCTGAGCCGAGGCAGAGCTGTCCAGAAGTCGCGTCAACAAACCCATCGGCAGGTTGTCGATGGCCTCGAACCCCAGATCTTCGAGCACGTGGATCGCGGTAGAGCGGCCTGCGCCAGATGGGCCAGTTACCAGTACGATACGCTGTTGCGGGCTCATGTGTTTGGCCATTCCGGATTCACGCGTCCCATTTTCGCGAGTTGAATCAAAGCTGCTGCCAAGTTGGGCACACCTGCGCCGCGAAGCAAGGGAACAGATTGCCTCAGAACCAGAATGTCGGCCGGATCAGGCAGGCGCGCGGCTTCCTTTTGGTCAAGGTCTACCGCAAAAGTCACCGGTGTCGGTCCGACAGGTGACGCCCGCAACAACCCTATCCCGCGCGCTTCGATCAACCCGTAGATCGGTGGTACAGCATCTGCGATGACCTGCCCATTCTGCATGCTCAAAGCGACCCGGTCATCCGAGACCAGATCGGCCCCCAGCGCCATCATCTGCAAGGCCAGCGCGGATTTGCCCGCGCCCGAGGTCCCGAGGATCAGAACGCCTCGGCCTTCGACAGCAACGCAGCTTGCGTGGATACAAGCCTGCGTGTGGCCTGCTATGTCTGACAGTGTTTTTACGCTCATACGCCTAGATCGGAAGTCCGACGACAAACCGCGCGCCCAGCGGGTCCGACGTGATGTCAGCTTCGGTCGGACGGATATTTTCGGCCCAGATCACGCCGCCATGCGCTTCGACAATCTGTTTAGAGATGGCCAGACCAAGGCCCGAGTTATTGCCAAAATGCTCTTCGGGGCGTTGCGAGTAGAACCGTTTAAATACTTTGGTTAGCGCCTGATCCGGGATGCCCGGGCCGGTATCCTCGACCACCACCAGGACGCGGTTGTCGCGTTGGCGCACCCAGACGCGGATGGCGTCGTTTTCCTCGCAGAAGGAAATCGCGTTGGTGATCAGGTTTACGAACACCTGCGCCAGCCGCGCTTCGAGGCCGTTGATCACGATCGGGCCTTTCGGCAAGTCAGTAATGTAGTCGATACCTTTGGACCGCGCGTCTTCCCCCAAGAACTGGCCGATATTGTTCAGCAGGTTCAGCAGATCAAAGGGTTGCTCTTGCTCTTTGACGAGTTCTGCGTCCAAACGTGAAGCATTCGAGATATCGCTGACCAGTCGATCCAACCGGCGCACATCATGTTCTATGACGCCCAGCAACTTTTCACGCTGATCGTCGCGTTTGACCATCCGCAGGGTGCCCACGGCAGATTGCAAGCTGGCCAGCGGGTTCTTGATCTCATGCGCCACATCCGCCGCGAACTGCTCGTTCGCATCAATGCGGTTGTACAACGCCGTCACCATGCCTCGCAAAGCGCTGCTGAGGCGACCGATCTCATCGGGGCGCGCGCTGAGGTCGGGAATGCGAATTCGGCCGGGATTGACCCCCGCACCGCGATCCTTGCCCATCTCGGCGGCTGAGGCCAGATCGGCCAGCGGGTTGGCGATGGTCGAGGCCAGAACCAGGCTCAGCCCGATCGATACCAGCAGGGCCACGACGAACATTTGCAGGATGCGCTCCTGTTCCTGGCGCGCCAGCGCGTCGACCTCGCCCGCCGGGCCTGCCATGGCAACCGCCCCAACGGGATCGCTGTCCAGAATGATCGGAGCCACGGCGACGATCACTGTGGCCCCGGTGTCGTCCTGAACCGCCTGGACAGTCAAACCTCCGCCAAGGGCCTGAGGGACCATGTCCTGCACCCGTTGCGCCAGCGTGGGCGCGGCTTCGGTGGAATTACCGCTGAAGATCGATGAGACACCGTTCCAAACTGCCGTCAGCGCATCGCTGATCAGCGTACCGCCACCCTGAACGTCGCTGTCAGAGCGCAAGAGGCTTGGCAAGTCCGACAAGGGGGACGCGCCGCGGGTCCAACCAATCAAAGTGCCCGATCCGTCATAGACAAACACCTCGCCACCTTCCGGCAAGCTCAGGCCGGACAAGGTATCGCGCACGTCCAGACCGCCGGCACCAACAACGCCGGGCTGGCGCAGCTGGGTTTCAAAGACGTTGCTGACAAGCTGGGCATCACCGATCAGGTTCTTGGCCGTCTGCTGAACCCGTTCCTTACGCGTATCGTCCAGGTACAAAAGTCCAGCCACCAGAAGGACCAGCGCGATGACGTTGAAGGTGATGATTCTGCGCGCCAAGGGCGAGCCGCGCAGCGAAAACAGGCTGCGCCGCGATCTTTCTTCGCGCAGCTCGGCGGAATCGGGGTCCTGTGGGATAACCCAATCGTCCCCCAATACGACGTCGCCGTCGCGAAGTTCAGTGTCTTGTTCGGTATCTCGCACGAGACCCCTATTACCACTTAAAGACGGTCGCGCCTATTCTTCGTTATACCGGTAACCGATGCCGTAAAGCGTCTCGATCGCCGAAAACTCGGGGTCAGCGGCACGCATCTTCTTGCGCAGGCGCTTGATGTGGCTGTCGATGGTCCGGTCGTCCACATAGACCTGATCGTCATAGGCCACATCCATCAACTGATCGCGGCTTTTGACGAAGCCCGGACGCTGTGCCAGCGCCTGAAGCAACAGGAACTCGGTGACAGTCAGCGAGACATCGTTGCCTTTCCAGGTCACTGCATGGCGCAGAGGGTCCATGCGAAGCTCGCCGCGCTCCATCACCTTTGCGTCACCCGTGCTGGCGCTGGAAACGTCACCTTCTGTGGCTTCCTGTCGGCGCAGCAATGCACGGATGCGCTCGACCAGCAGACGCTGCGAGAACGGTTTCTTGACATAGTCGTCCGCGCCCATGCGCAGGCCCAGAACCTCGTCGATCTCATCGTCCTTTGAGGTTAGGAAAATCACCGGCATCTGGGTTTTCTGCCGCAGTCTCTGCAACAGGTCCATGCCGTCCATCCGGGGCATCTTGATATCCAGAACAGCCATGTCCGGCAGCTTTTTGTTGAACGCGTCCAGCGCGGCCTGTCCGTCGTTGTAGGTTTCGACCTCAAAGCCTTCGGCCTCGAGCGTCATGGATACTGACGTCAGAATGTTTCTATCGTCATCCACCAGTGCAATCTTCGACATCGGGTTCACCCCTATTCCTGCTCACATACGCAATAATACGCTTTTTTATGCGGTATTGTTGGCGATTTTGAGGCGCCGAATCAATCCGTAACTACGAATCGTGCCATTGTTGCGGCAGTTCTGCGGCAAAAATGCCTTGTCGCTCGCAAATTGTTGCCCGCTTTTTCGACAGGAAATTTCTGGTGGCGCTAAACTTTGCCTTGGTTGCGCTAACTGCGCCAAACCGTCCTGTTCATGCCCCAAATGACCATGATAAGAGGCCTCTGTCCGCCGGAATTCCCCGGCATGATTGCCCCAAGAGCGCATCTTGGCCCAACAGCCGTCGCGCCGCCACAGGAGAAGACACACATGACATCTGGACGGGTTAACCCGCAATTCCGCCTCGAAGATCAGGGCATCGAGGGTCTGGGACATGTCTATTACAACTTCATGGAACCAGCGCTGATTGAAGAGGCGCTGAAGCGCGGCGAGGGAACCCTGGGCAATGGCGGTGCATTTCTGGTCACCACCGGCAAATTCACGGGCAGGTCGCCCAAGGACAAGCACGTCGTCAAGACCGACAGCGTGGCCGACAGCATCTGGTGGGAAAACAACGCCGCGATGAGCCCCGAAGGCTTTGACGCGCTTTACCAGGACATACTGGCCCATATGAAAGGGCGCGATTATTTTGTTCAGGATCTCGTCGGCGGGGCCGATCCGGCCTATTCCATCAACGTGCGTATGGTCACCGAACTGGCCTGGCACAACCTGTTCATCCGCCACCTGCTGCGCCGTCCGGATCGCGAGGATCTGGACGAATTCACCGCAGATTTCACCATCATCAATTGCCCCAGCTTCAAGGCCGATCCTGCCAAGCACGACTGCCACAGTGAAACGGTGATCGCGCTGAATTTTGACCGCAAGCTGATCCTGATCGGCGGAACCGAGTATGCGGGCGAGAACAAGAAGTCCGTCTTCACCCTGCTGAACTACATGCTGCCGGAAAAGGGCGTCATGCCGATGCACTGCTCGGCAAACCATGCCGTCGGCAACCCGGTCGACACTGCCGTTTTCTTTGGCCTGTCAGGTACCGGCAAGACCACCCTTTCGGCGGATCCGTCCCGGATTCTGATCGGCGACGACGAACATGGCTGGTCTGATCGCGGCACCTTCAACTTTGAAGGCGGCTGCTATGCCAAGACGATCAACCTGAACGCCGAAGCCGAGCCGGAGATTTACGCCACGACCTCAAAGTTCGGCACCGTGATCGAAAACATGGTTTTTGATCCGGAAACCAAGGAACTGGATTTTGACGATGACTCGCTGACCGCAAACATGCGGTGCGCTTATCCGCTGGAGTACATCTCGAACGCATCCAGCACCGCGCTGGGCGGGCATCCCAAGAACATCATCATGCTGACCTGCGATGCGTTCGGCGTACTGCCCCCAATCGCGCGCCTGACCCCGGCGCAGGCGATGTATCACTTCCTGTCCGGCTTCACCTCGAAGGTGGCAGGCACCGAACGCGGTGTGACCGAGCCGCAGCCGACATTCTCGACCTGCTTTGGCGCGCCCTTCATGCCGCGCCGCCCCGAGGCGTATGGCAATCTGTTGCGGGACAAGATCGCGCAGCACGGCGCAACCTGCTGGCTGGTCAATACCGGCTGGACCGGCGGCGCCTATGGCGTTGGCAGTCGGATGCCGATCAAGGCCACCCGCGGATTGCTGACTGCGGCGCTCGAGGGGTCGTTGGCAGATGCGGAATTCCGGAAGGACGCGAATTTCGGCTTTGATGTGCCGGTCTCGGTTCCCGGCGTTGCCGAAGTTTTGCTAGACCCGCGCCGCACCTGGGATGATCAGGCCGCATTTGACAGACAAGCCGAAAAGCTGGTGCAGATGTTCTCGGAGAATTTCGAGCAATACCTGCCCTTCATCGACGAAGACATCAAAGCCGTCGCCATCGGGTAAGCGCCACAGGACAGATTGCCAAAAACGGCCAGCGGATACCCTGCTGGCCGTTCTTTTGTCTCGGTCTGGACTATTTCGGGCTAGCAGATCTGCGCCGAAAGGCGCTGGCAGGGCGATGAAACAGAGGCAGCAATAGATGCCTTATGCTCGCAACCATGGGTTGAAACACAGACTCGTGTGGACAAACGCGTTGCCCAAATCACCAGATTAGGATATCTCGGGAAGTCGAAATGACAAAAATTGCCCGGCGCATAAACGCCGGGCTTTGACTGAAAATACCTTTGGGCAGCTCGAGGCGAAACCACTCACACGCGTTCTTACGGGCTACCTAATTGATAAGGAAGACTACTAGAAGGGGAATTGGTGTCAATATGATACCTAACGGCAAGCGGATTGGTTTGTCGTCATATCGCCGAAACTACCCGGCAATTGGCACCACTGAGATGGGTATGTAATGACTGAGATTTCAAAATTAACCGAATTGCGTAAACTGATGCAAAGCATGGAGCGTACGCTGGGACTCGAAGAACTCTCTCCGGTTGAGCGCGACATCTATTACGCCGCCGAGGAGCTTTCAAAGGCCGACCACGAAGTTCGCACTTTTGGTCTGATCGAGCATACGCTGGTGTCCAGCGTCTCTCGTCCGACCTTTTTCCGCGCCCTGAAATCGCTGGTCCAGAAAGGATATATGTCGCAAAGCGGCAGTGCCAATCGGGGACGGTATATCGTACATGCCCCCAAGTAGCGCGTATCAGGCGTAGACGCGCCGTGCAGTTGAAAGGTTGGGCCCTTGATACGGCACTGGCATCGTCTGCGTATGTCGCGGCGTCGATATTGACATTTGAAGTGCTGATGCCGCTTCAAAACGTGTTCTTCCCAGAATACCCCAGTCATGCAAGCCTGCTATTCCTGCCCCATGGCGTGCGGGTTTTGGCAGCGTGGCTGTTGGGGTGGCGTGCGATCATTGCCTTGCTGCCGGGTGTCTTTCTGGTCTTTGCAATGGTCGGAGGCTGGGACGTCTTCCTGCCCAACCGACTACTGGCAATTGGCATCGCCGTAACAACTGTTCCTGCCGTGTTCTATGCCTGCAAATGGGCTGGCTGGGATCTGTTCCCCAATCCCGCGCGCAAACCCTGCTGGCTGTGCATCATGGGTGTCGGCATTGTAACGTCATTTCTGGTCTCGGCGCTGACGAACATGGCATTCGGAAGCTCGACAGTGGAATATATCGCCTTTCTGATCGGCGACATATCCGGCCTGTTCTTTCTGATGCTCGGACTGCACTACACGTTCCGCGTCCTCGACAGGCGCTGATCCCTCAGCCCAGCATACCGCGCCGTACCAGATTCAGCCCCGCGATCAGCAGGACCACCAAAGTCAGTTTGCGGAAGGCCGCCTGATCTATGCGGTCCTGCAACTGCATACCGCACCACATACCGACCATGGCAGGAAGGACCAGTCCGGCCGAGAATATGGCGGTTTCCGTCCGCAAGATGCCCGACCCCAGATGCGCCGCGCCAAGCGCCAACGCGCCCAGCCCATAAATGACGCCCTGCACCCTCATCTGAACCCGTTTCGGCGTGTTCAGCGCTGTCAGATAGGCAACGGTGGGTGGCCCCCAGACACCTGACACACCGCCGATGAACCCAGCCACTGCGCCAAAGGCGGCTTCGACCCGGGCCGATGGCTTATGCAGAGACAGCTTTAATCCCAAAAGCTGGATCAGGGCAAAGAACGAAACAGGTATCCCGATCATCAACAGAAAGCCGGAGGCGGGCAGAATGCTCACCAGCTGCGCCGCTGCCAGCAGACACACAAGGCCGACCAATAGAAACACCCGAAACTGCTTGATCGAATCCATTGCGGCAGATGCGCCTTCACGCAATGCCTGTATCCCGTTTGTCGCCAGTGTGGGCAGGATCAGCCCTGCCAGCGCCAGATCAGGCGACAAGAACATGCTGAGACCCGAGACCGTAATCATCGGCATCCCGAACCCAACCATTCCTTTGATCCATCCGGCAACAAAGGCAACCGATAGCGCAAAGAACAGATCGTTCGGAGACAGAAACGAGAACAGTGACATGCCCCTTCATATCACTGGGAAAATTCTCTGCACTGCCAAAATCATCGCGTAATTTTCGAACTTTTTGCCTGCTTTTGGCGCATTTTTGTTGCGCTGCACGTGCAGCATGATATGACCGGACCGACTTTTAGAAGGACCTGATTCATGGCCCATGATGGACAAGATGTGACCAATATGACGCAAACAGCAGTTCTGCCTGATCTCCTCGACCTGACGGGCAAAGCCGTGCCTGCCGTCGAAGCTGTGTTTGACCGTGCCCGCGAATCCGTGCGGGCGATGGTCACCAGCGATGGCCGGATCTCGGGGGCGCTGGTCGAGGCCCATCAGACAGCAGCACATGGACTGGCGTGGTTTGCGACCTACCACCAGTCTTTGAAACAGATGCAGCGTTGGGCCGAGGCATTGTCCTCCGAAGGTAAATTCGGAGAGATTGAGCAGCTTTTGCACCAGATCGCCTTTGGTGAATACCTGCATCAGGTTGCAGGCGGCATCCCGATGAACCAGGGCGAAGTTGTGCGCTTACAGGATCTGGGTCTGGGTTGGGACGCCCTATCGGGCTTCCAATGCGCCGAGGTTCAGACCTTGATGGCGCAGGCCAATTCTCAGGCCGCGCGGACGCGACTGGTTGAACTGATGCAGGATCAGGCCGGTGCCACCATGTTCGGCGCATCGGGTCTGGACGAAGAGCTTGAGATGATCCGCGACCAGTTCCGCCGCTATGCACAGGAAAAGGTCGAACCAAACGCCCATGAGTGGCACCTGAAAGACGAGCTGATCCCCATCGAGATCATCGAAGAACTGGCTGAGATGGGCGTCTTTGGCCTGACCATCCCCGAAGAATTCGGCGGTTTTGGTCTGTCCAAAGCTTCGATGTGTGTCGTCTCGGAAGAACTGTCCCGCGGTTATATTGGTGTCGGATCGCTGGGCACCCGCTCTGAGATTGCCGCCGAACTGATCATTGCGGGTGGTACGGATGAGCAAAAAGCCAACTGGTTGCCAAAGCTCGCCAGCGCCGAGATTCTGCCAACGGCCGTGTTCACCGAACCCAACACCGGATCGGACCTGGGCAGCCTGCGCACCCGCGCGGTCAAGGACGAGAACGGCGATTATCAGATCACTGGCAACAAAACTTGGATCACCCATGCGGCCCGCACCCATGTGATGACCCTGCTGGCCCGCACCAATCCCGACACAACCGATCACCGGGGCCTGTCGATGTTCCTGGCGGAAAAAACGCCCGGCACCGACGAAAACCCGTTCCCCACGCCCGGCATGACTGGCGGCGAGATCGAGGTTCTGGGCTATCGCGGCATGAAGGAATACGAGCTGGGCTTTGACGGCTTCCAGGTCAAGGGTGAGAACCTGCTGGGCGGAGAAGAAGGCAAAGGATTCAAGCAGCTGATGGAGACCTTCGAATCCGCCCGCATCCAGACCGCCGCCCGCGCCATTGGTGTGGCGCAATGCGCGTTGGATATCGCCATGCAATATGCGCAGGACCGCAAGCAATTCGGCAAATCTCTGATCAACTTCCCGCGCGTTTCGGGCAAGCTGGCGATGATGGCGGTCGAGATCATGATCGCACGGCAGCTGACTTATTTCTCGGCCTGGGAAAAGGATCATGGGCAACGCTGCGACCTTGAGGCAGGTATGGCCAAACTGCTGGGTGCCCGCGTGGCCTGGGCTGCGGCCGATAATGGCTTGCAAATCCATGGCGGCAATGGCTTTGCGCTGGAATATAAAATCAGCCGCGTTCTGTGCGATGCGCGCATTCTGAACATTTTCGAAGGGGCTGCCGAAATTCAGGCACAGGTCATCGCGCGACGTCTGCTCGGGTGACCGTTTCGGCATTCCTGTTTCCCCAACTGACCCGGTCCAGCGCCGGGTCTCTTTTCTTGTCGCTGGCGGATATGATCCGCCCCGGCGCAAACTTCCCCTTTGATCTCGGGCGGGAACCCGGTTAAGGCACCCTGCGCGTCGAAACCAAGGGCAGCCGGAATGACCAGACGACTATTCGTATTGTGGGCGATCCTGACCGCCCTTGCCCTCGGCGGCTGCGCCACCTCGGTGCCCACCGCCAGCCAGACCGAGATCGACGATCTGGCCCGGGCGATCCAGGCCCTTGGGCCGGATGTCGACCCGGCTGAGGCGCGCCGGGCCGCCACCATCGCCTATCGGCATTCCGAACAGCTGGCGCGGAACTGGAACGTCACCGACGCGGCCATTATCCACAATGCCAAAGTCATCAACGGCTTTCGGGAGTTTGGCCTATGCAATGACTGGGCCCAGGCCATGACCACACGTTTGCGGCAGGAAAACTTCCGCACTCTGGATTTGCATTGGGCCACCTCTCCTCCAACAGCACTGCGGATCATCCACCATTCGGCTCTGATCAGCGCCAAAGGGGATTCGATGTATGACGGCATCATCCTTGACCCCTGGCGCAACAGCGGTGCGCTGTTCTGGGCGCCGGTACGCGAGGACACAAAGTACAACTGGCGCCCGCGACTGGATGTGCGGGCAGAGCTGCTGAGCGGTGAGAACCCCTATTGATACCGATTTTGTCCGACACGTTGTTGCGCTAAGACCCAACCATGCTACGCCTGATCCTGACGCTGCCCCTACTGACCCTGTTGCAATGCAACAAGGATGAAACCGTCGCGGCCTATGGCGCTGCGGACCAGATCTGGGCGTTGCAGGAAATCGACGGACAGCCCTATGAGGCCCGTGCCCTGTTGCAGTTCCCCGAAGAAGGCAAAATCGCTGGAAACTCCCCCTGCAACACCTATAGCGGTACGCTGAACGCGCCCTATCCGTGGTTCGAGATCCAGAACCTGACCGCAACCCGCGCCGCCTGCGCAGGGCTTGAGGCAGAAGGGTTTTTCTTTGCCGCCCTCATGACCATGACCCAATCCGAAGTTTCGGGAGATGTCCTGATCCTGCGCAATGATGATGGGCATGAGATGGTGTTCAAAGCCCACGAGTAAACCGCTCGACAAACCGCGCCCTCGCCTCGGGCAGAGGCGTGTGGCCCAGCGATGGTGCGACCCGGTGATGTAGAAAATAACCGGTGGTGTGCAACGCCTGCGCAATTTCTGTATCCGGCGCCTGCCCTTCGCCCCGCATACAGGGCGGTAATGGTAGCAGCTTATCCGCCCATTCCCCGGCCCCTTCGGCGCTGACCGCACGTCCGGTTCTGGGCGAGACATAAATCAGCCCGGTCTGCGCGCCGGTCACAGCGCAAGTGGCCAGATCGAGGCCGAAGCCCAGCTCCTCTAGCAGCGCCAATTCCCACCGCATATAGGCCAGCGGCCAGACCTCATCCTGCCCCAGCAGGTCCATCAACTGTTCGGTCTGCTTGTAGATCGCGGGATGTGGCTCGCGTTCGGGTAGGCAGAATGACAGCAGCGCCACCACAGCGTTCAACCCGGCCAGCGCCAGCCGCCCGGAAAACGCAGCCGCCGCGCGTGACCGTAGTGGCTCGACCTGAAAGGTTCCAAGATGTTCTTCCAGCCGCGCATGCCATGACACATCCAGTTGCGCGCCCGGTTGCAACAGGGGGGCAACCTTGCGACTGGCGCCGCCACGCACAATCCCGGAATGCCGTCCGTGGCCTTCGGTGAACACCTCAATGATCGCCGCAGCCTCGCCATGCCGTCGGGTGCTCAGCAATATGCCGTGATCGCGCCAGTCCATTCTCAGCTTTACCAGATTTCTCCGCACACCTTGATCTGAATGGCGACGGTGACGCAAGAACAGATACCGACATGCCGCGCGTTGCTTGACCCCAAAGCGACGTGTTCAAGAAATTGGTTTCCCAAGCCTGCGGACCTGCTAAGAGTTCCCTATTCATCGACGTGTGACAGAACGAGACAAGACCGTATGGAATGGCCCCATGACCTGCTCAGGCAGATTTGCAATGACAGGGACACACCCAGGAAGATCAGGCGGTTCATACGGCAAAACCTGAAGCCAACCGAGGTCGACTATAAAGGGTGCCGGATGCTGGTGCATCCCTCGGACAACCATACCGAATTCATGATCTGGCGAAAGGGACGCACGCAGGAAGAGCGCGCCCTGTCTCACATCCTGAGTGACCTGAAAGACCGCCCAATCGTCGCCTATGACATCGGGGCAAATGCGGGCGTTTACAGTCTGCGGATTGCCGCGATTGCTGGTCCCGGCTCGGTCATTCATGCGTTCGAGCCGAACCCGGTCATGCGCGACAGGTTCGAAAAGAACATCGGCCTGAATGCGTACGAGAACATCCAAGTCCATCCCTATGCGATTTCCGACAGCGAGGGAGAGTTGGATCTCTATGTGCCGGTCGGTCGAAATCTGGGCGAGGCCAGCCTGAACGAGCCGGTCAAAGGGGCGACGCCGACCCGGGTCCAAGTGCGCAAGCTAACCGATTTTCTGCCATCAGACCCAGACACTGCGGTGGACTTCGTGAAGGTTGATGTCGAGGGGTTGGAGGATCGGGTTCTAACACCCTTGTTGACCGAGATCGCAACTACGCAACTGCCCAAATCTCTGTTTTTCGAAGTCGAGCACAGCAACGTCTGGGCTTCCGACCTCGAGGGGTTGTTGGCCGACGTAGGCTATGTTCTGGACGCTAAGTTCGGACGCAATTCTCTGTATCGTTTGCGCTAAGGCTAAGCACAAGAAACTCCTTTTCATAAGTGGCTGGAACGGCGGCCCGGCGGCCCGTTCACAGTCAACCCTTGCCTTGACAAAGGACGGTCAGACTACCTTAATTAACACAATAGTTAAATAGGAGGATCTCATGCGCGGAATTACCATCACCTACAGTTACGAAGGCGACGAGGCCGACTGGCAGGCGACCACCAGTGCCTTCATTGCAGCCATCGATGCCGACCCCGAGGCAAAAGGAAAATTCGCTTATCAGGTTGCGACCGCCGATGACGGCAAGTCCCGGTTCCATTGGGGTTGCTGGGACAGCGCAGAAACTCTGACGCATGTACAGTCCCAGCCCTATTTCAAAACATTTGCCGCCAAGGTGCGCGAATTTGCAGGTGGCAACCCCAGCGCAACGGGGCATTACGTCAACGGGAAAACCGGTGGCTGGTAGGGCTAGTCCAACCCTTCTTCGCCCAGCAAATGTCGCCCTTGCCTGTCCTCGACCTCAATCACCCAGAGGTCGGGGTCAAAGCCGCGCTGACGCTGGATAGCTACATCCACGTCTGCCTCTGATCCGCTGGACAACTCGATCCACTTGCGCTCACCACTCATCAAGTCAAAGCTGCGCTGAAAGGCAACCGCCTGCCCGTCCAATGTGTTCAATTTGACCAGTACCGCGCCTGCCGTATCATCTCCGTGCGCCACAACAAAAGCCGGGATTTCCTGAAATCGCAGCCGCGCCAGATAGGCTTGGACCCAGAATTCGGCCGTCAGACGGGTCATGTGTTTCCGTCTTTGAAATCCAGACCCATTTCCGAATAACGTTCGGATTCCTCAAGCCAGTTGGGCCGCACCTTGACCTGCAGGAACAGGTGGACCTTGCGGTCCAGAAACTCCTCCAGCTCAGCGCGGGCGGCCTGGCTGACCGCCTTGATCGTCTCACCGCGCTTTCCCAGAACGATGCCTTTGTGGCCATCACGCATGACATAGATGACCTGATCAATCTTGGCCGAGCCATCCTTGCGCTCTTCCCAGTTTTCCGTCTCGACCGTCAGCTGATAAGGCAATTCCTGATGCAGGCGCAGGGTCAGCTTTTCTCGCGTCATCTCTGCCGCGATCATGCGCAGTGGCAGGTCGGCGATTTGGTCCTCGGGGTAAAGCCAAGGGCCTTCCGGCAGTTCCGTAGCGAGCCATTTGCGCAGATCGTCGACACCGTGGCCTTTTTCGGCCGAGATCATGAAGGTTTCGGCAAAAGGATAACGCGCATTCAGATCGCTAGTAAGCGCCAGCAGTTTCTCGGACGGCACCTTGTCGATCTTGTTGATCGCCAGCGCGACGGTGCGACTTTGCCCGATCTCTGCCAACCCCTCGAGAATACGTTCCACGCCCTCGGTGATGCCGCGATGCGCTTCGACCATCAGCACGACCACATCCGCATCCGCAGCCCCGCCCCAGGCGGCGGCTACCATCGCACGGTCGAGACGGCGGCGCGGTTTGAACAGGCCCGGTGTATCGACAAAGACCAGCTGCGCATCGCCGTCCACGGCGACGCCGCGAATGCGCGCACGGGTGGTCTGCACCTTATGGGTCACGATCGAGACCTTGGCCCCGACCATGCGGTTCAGAAGGGTGGATTTGCCCGCGTTGGGCTCTCCGATCAGGGCGATAAATCCGGCGCGTGTAGTCATGTATCCTGCGATCCTGTTTGCAAGTGCGCATCCCTATAGCAGAATGCCCAGCCGGACCAGAGGGATTTGTCGCATTGCCGCCATGCGCCGGCCGTGAGAAAATTGTGACCGGAGCCAAGCCAATTCCAGCCCGGCTGCATTCCCATCCAGATGAGGTTTGACATGAAACGCCGCGAGTTTCTTATGGGCAGCGCTGCCACCGCCGGAGCGTTGGGATTGGGCGGGTTCGGCTTGGCCGATGGGGCGCAGGCGCTGACGATACAATCGGCTGAATTCGTGCTGCGCGATCAGGCCACAACCGGCATGGTCAGCCTGTCGCCAAACGCACCTCCGCCGGTTCTTTACGGGCGGCAGGGCGAAGAGATGCGTCTGGCGGTGCGAAACACTTTGCCTGACTATACGGCCATGCATTGGCACGGGTTGCGTATCGACAATGCGATGGACGGGGTTCCCTATCTGACGCAGATGCCGATCGGAGAAGGCGAGGTGTTTTCCTACGCATTCACCCCACCTGATGCTGGTACATACTGGTACCATCCGCATTGCATGACGATGGACCAGATGGCTCATGGCTTGACTGGCGTCATGGTGATTGCCGAAGCGGAAGACCCCGGCTTTGACAGCGAACAGATCATCAACTTGCGCGATTTTCGGCTGGATGAAGATGACGCATTTCTGCCCGCTTACACCCCGCGTGGTGCCGCGCGCGCCGGGACATTCGGCAATGTGCACACAGCAAACTGGCTGAGTGCTCCGGTCTACGATCACGACGCTGGCAGTCTGGTAAGGCTGCGCGTGGTCAACACCGACACAACGCGCATCTACAAACTGCATCTTGAGGGCGCCAAAGCGAAAATTCTGGCCTGGGACGGTCATCCGGTCGAGATCGATATGCCCATGCCCAGCGCCGATGCGCCGCTACTGATTGGGCCGGGCCAACGCGTGGATTTCGCTGTGGCCTTGCCTGTTATCGAAGGTCAGCGCGTTGAGTTGATGGCCAAACTGCCCGGTCAACCGGTCCGACCCATGGCAACACTACGCGCCACCGGGTCAAATCTGTCCCGCGACTTGCGCGACCTTCGACCATTGTCGCTGAATCCTGTCACCAATCCAGATCTGACAAATGCGGAGCTTCACGAGTTCGTCTTTGGCTGGACCCCGGAAGGTGGTCAACCAAACAACGGGTTCTGCGGCTCGCTCGGTTATAACTTCTGGTCGATCAATCGAAAGCCGTGGCCTGGGGACGCCGCTAAAGGTGTCGGTCCGCTCGCGACCTTGAAGCAGGGAAAAAGCTATGTCCTGCGCCTGCGCAACGAGTCCCCCAACTTGCACCCGATCCACTTGCACGGGTTGGCCTTTGTGCCGCTGCGGTCGAACCTTCGAAAACTTCCTCCGCTGATGACCGATACGATGTTGTTGCTGAAAGACGAGGTGGCCGAGATTGCCCTGGTCGCCGACAATCCGGGCGACTGGGCGTTCCACTGCCATGTGATCGAGCATCAGAAAACCGGACTGACCGGATTTATCCGGGTCGTTTAGGTGACGAATTGGCCGCGCTAATCCGACCGAGGAACGTCAGCCCCCTCGCCCCCTATTTTTTGGGCCAGAGGAAGCGCGAAACCGGGCGATTAAGACGGCAGCCTGTCCAACAACGCTTTGGCGGCGGCTTGTTCCGCCTGCCGCTTGGACCCGGCGGTCGCTTGTGCCTCGGTTCCGTCCTGTAGGCGCGCTGCGATGGTGAAAACCGGCGCGTGATCCGGACCGCTGCGCTTGATTTCGACATAGGCGGGCGGTTTTTGCCCCCGTGCCTGCGCCCATTCCTGAAGCGAGGTTTTGGCGTCCCGCGCGTCGGCCTCGACATTGTGGATGCGGTTGCCCCACAGATGAAGAATGACGTCGCGCGCCGCCTCAAACCCCGCATCGCGATAGATCGCGGCGATCACCGCCTCCATCGCGTCGCCCAACAGGGCTTGTTTGCGGCGGCCGCCTGACAGCATTTCCGACCGGCCCAGCTTCAGAACGGCACCCAGGTCGATCTGACGAGCCACATCGGCACAGGCCTCTTTCCGCACCAACGCGTTGAAGCGCGGGGCCAGCTGTCCTTCCGAGGCCGTCTTGTCGGCCTCTAGCAGAGCGGTGGCCATCACCAGTCCCAGCACGCGGTCACCCAGAAACTCAAGCCGTTGGTTGTCGGGCCGGGTCGGAGAAGAAACAGAACCGTGGGTCAGAGCGCGCAGCAGCAAATCAGGGCTGTTGAATTCATACCCCAACCGCTGCTGGAACGCCCTTATTTCGGCTGACAACTTCAATTGACCGCCTTGAAGAACCGGTCGCCGCGCCATGTCCAGAAATACAGCATGGATCGGCCCGCCGACGAGAACATGATGCGATCCGCGCGACCGATCAGGTTTTCGTATGGCACGTAACCCACACCCCCGACTGATTGCGGCAGACGGCTGTCAGCCGAGTTATCGCGGTTGTCGCCCATGAAGAAATAGTGCCCTTCGGGGACGACATAGACGCCAGTATTGTCCGAGCCCTGATTGCCGATATTGAGGACTTCATAGGATACGCCATTGGGCATCGATTCGATATAGCGCGACTTCTCACAGGTGCCGCCAAATCCAACCGGGCCGTTTTCGCAACGCGGTTTGAGACCCTGAGGCCCTTGTGCCTCTGCAACTTCGGTAAAGACGCCATCGGGTTCCTGTGGAAGCGCGGTGCCGTTCAGGATCACGGTACCGTCGCGCACCTGGACACGGTCGCCGGGCAGCCCGATCAGGCGCTTGATGTAGTCCCGACCCGTCACCGGGTGGCGGAAGACGATGACGTCGCCGCGTTCGGGGTCGCCGCCCCAAATGCGGGTATCCCCGTCACCCTGCATCCAGCCACAGATGTCTTCGGCATCAATGTTCAGGCCGACGCTCGGGATGATCAGGCTGGGGCACGAGGCATAGGAGTAGCCATAGGCCATCTTGTTGACGAATAGGAAATCACCGATCAGAAGCGTGGGCTTCATTGAGCCAGACGGAATCCAGAACGGCTGAAAGAACAATGTTCGAAACACGCCTGCGATCAGCAGCGCATAGACGATGGTTTTGATCGTCTCCCAGACACCACTTCCTGATTTGGCTTCTTCGGCCATACTGCTCTCTCCAGCTCACTCTCGTCTTTGGGGTGCTACATGCGGGGCCGGTGGGGGCAAGTCAAGGCTGCGCGGGCGCTTCTTGAAGCGGGCGCGCCTCGATCAGCACAATGGCCTGTGCCCAGGGGTGATCGTCGGTCAGCGTGACGTGGATGATCGCCTCATGCCCCGGAGGGGTCATCTGGGCAAGTCGCTCTGCCGCCCAACCTGTCACATGCATCACCGGCTGGCCGGTACGCAGATTGGTAACCGACATGTCCTTCCACGCGATGCCCATCCGCAGGCCGGTGCCCAGCGCCTTGGAACATGCCTCTTTCGCGGCCCAACGTTTGGCATATGTACCCGCGGTGTCGTGCCGCCGTTCGGCTTTGCGCTGTTCGATATCGGTAAAGACGCGATTGCGAAACCGGTCGCCAAACCGGTCCAGCGTACCTTGGATACGGTCGATATTCGCGAGGTCGGTTCCGATGCCGAGGATCATGCGGTGTTCTCTGTTTTGGCGCGTCTTGCCAAGGCCTTGAGTTCTATCTTCGTGCTGGTCGGGAATAGTACTGCATTTGAAACCAACGCCACAGCGGTCAGGAAGGTCATCAATCCAACTATATGACCATGCACATGCCATCCTACGAGATGATGCATGTAAATAGGCCCGATGCCGGTCAGCGCCAAAAGCAAGTAGGCAACATAATTTATGACAAAGAATATGAGTGTCGACAGAAATGCGAAGGCCACCAATTCGCGCCAGTTCGGCATGCGTCCAAAGGCACGCGCAGCGATGCGTCCGGCAACGGCCGCCGCCAATAGTGCCGACACAACGGGAATCCCGGCATTCGTGAGATCAACGCCCGCAAAATCTCTGAGTACGACCAAAACAACTGGAAGCAGCATTCGGATCACAACCAGCCATATTGTATAGCGCCAAAGCATCGTTCCAATCACAGAGGCTTCCTTTCAAACTTCCGTGGCAGGGCCAAGCTCTCCAAGCCTGAACGATAGTGCCCGGCTAGTCGGAGCAAATCAAACTGCCAGCACCACCGTACCCAGCTTTTTCCCGGCCTCGACCATCTGATGCGCGGCGACCGCGTCCTCAAGGCCACCGGCCGGGACGACCGCGTGGCTGAGCGCGCCCTGTTCCAGCCATGCGCCCAGTTGCGCCTCGCCCGCTCGGCGTGCGGCAGCGTCCAACATGTAGACGATCAGCATATGCAGCCGGATATTCTTGAACATGAAGCCATAGAAATCCAGTTCTGGCCGCATTTGCGAGGCTGAGGCATAGCTCGCGATGGTGCCGCCGGGTCGGATCAGCGACAACGAGGCGCTTTGATTGGCGGCGAAATCAACCTCGACGATCCGGTCAACACCTGCGCCTTGGGTCAGGTCCATCACCGCCTCGGTCACGTCTTGTGTGCGATAGTTGATCCACTCGGACGCGCCCGAATGGGCGGCTTTGTCCTCGGAACTGACCGTCGTAATCACTCGCGCGCCACCCAGCGCCGCCATTTGACAGGCGTAGCGCCCGACCGTACCCGCGCCGCCGGTGACCAGAACCGTCTGGTCCGTGATCGGACCGTCGCGATACAGCGCATACCACGCGGTCATGGCCGGTATGCCGAAACAGGCCCCTTCGGCAAAACTCGTCGTTTCCGGCAACGGCACGGCCTGTTCCGAGGGCAGCGAGATGTATTCGGCCCCGGTTCCGAAGGCACGCTGCCATTGGCCATTCCAGATCCAGACCCGCTGGCCGACACGTGCCGGATCGACTCCCGACCCAACAGCTTCGATGACACCGGCCCCGTCGGAATGCGGCGTCACGACCGGGTAAGGCATGACTGCACCTGGCCGCGCGCCAGCCCTCAGCTTGACGTCCGACGGATTGATACCACTTGCATGGACACGCACCAGTACTTCGCCCGGGCCGGGGTCGGGCGTGGGCAGTTCGATGAGTTCCAGCACATCCGGCGCGTGACCAAAACTGCGATATGCTATGGCTTTCATTGTTCCCTCTCTATGCCTCTCTGACCGCGGGCAAATAACAGGCTACCATGTCGCGAATATCTGGGCGGCCGCCAGCCCCTCTTCGCTTTTACCGGCTCACGCGTCGTAGTCTTTTCATGGCCCCTCGGGCGCCAGACCAAACGAACACGCGGCACATCAGGATTGCAAGGGCCAGCATCATTCCGAAACCAACAGCCAAGAAAGTCATAGGGACCCCAGCGACGACATCTGCCGCGCCGGGTATCACCAGAAACGCAACGACCGACAGTCCGCAACCGATAAGCATGCCGACGACTCCCATGATCAGCGCGGCAAACCACATTTCACCACCGCTAGGCATTGCGCCGAAGCTCTCTACGTATTTCTTGCCCTCATTTAGTGCACCGGCGAGAAATGGCACGAAGGGGATGAAACTGCTGAAGAGGTTGATCTTGAATACGGCCTCAATCGCGAACAGGGCCAACGGAACCGCGATACTTGTCGCCAGAAACACCAGTGAAAATCTAAGGATGCTTGCGCCCATCTAATTGTTTCCTTTTAAATAATTCGGTGATGAGATTTCTTGTTCAGAGTCTTTTCTGTTTCGCTCTTAGCCAAGACGTACGGTAAGAATCTTGTAGCTCGCCACGCCGAAGAACCCAGCAAATGCAAAGTCGAACCAGCGCCGGGCGCGGCGGTAGGCGGCAACCATTTTCTCTGACGAGAACAGAAACGCGTAACCGATGAAGATTATCAGCGATCCGGCATAAAGCAGTCCGAAATACCCCAACAGCATGGTCAGGCTGGCGTCATTTGGTGCGACGATGGCGTAGATGGAGCCCCAGCTCAGGATCGCCTTGGGGTTGGTCAGGTGAATGGCCGCGCCTTTGGCAAAGATCGACGGCAGCGAGCCTTTGACCGGGTTGCCCAGCGCAACCTCATCCGAGGTCATGGCGCGACGCAGGGCTTTCAGCGCCAGCCAGCCCAGATAAGCGACGCCGACATATCGGATCACTTCGAACACCCAGACATTGGCCAGCATGATCGCCGACAGGCCCAGCGCTGCCGCGATCCCCCAGGCGGCA
The DNA here is from genome assembly GCF_056537105.1 of Ruegeria sp. CH11. Taxonomy (NCBI): domain Bacteria; kingdom Pseudomonadati; phylum Pseudomonadota; class Alphaproteobacteria; order Rhodobacterales; family Roseobacteraceae; genus Ruegeria; species Ruegeria sp. CH11. The sequence continues at coordinate 98,197 of NZ_JBQFQX010000008.1, read as the reverse complement.
GACCCCGCGCAAATGCCCAACGCAAAGGCCAGCCCGGCCGTGCGGCCCTCGTTCATGGCAGTCCCCGCGATGCCCATTGTGGCAGGACCCGGAGAGCCCCCGGCCATCAGCCATGCGATCCAGATGGCAACGAAACCCGAGGTGATCATCGCGCAAAGGCCGATCTGATCAGGCCGAGACCGGCGACCGCGAACAAACCGGCGACAACGCCATCAATCCAGCGGCGAAACCGGCGGTATCCGGCCATCATGCCGCTGACTGAAAACAGCATCGAATAGAGAAAGTTGTTGATGAAACCCGTGAGGATGCAGACGGCGGTGGCGGCGGCAACGGCAAACAAGCCGTCATCCGGGCCAAGGCCAACCGACAGGGCTGCCATCCATGCGATCACCGATTTCGGGTTGGACAGGTTGAGGATCAGCCCACGTAAAAACCACCTGCCCCTGGCGGGTACTGAGACTTTGTCGGCGTCGGATCGCATCGCGGAACGTCCGGATTGCCACGCCAGCCAAAGCAGATAGAGGCCACCCAGCATCTTGAGCACCATGAGCACGTAAAGGGAACTTTGCAGCACCGCCCCCATTCCGCTGGCGGCAACCAAACCCCAGGATACCAAACCGCAGGACAAGCCTGCTCCGTAGATAAGGCTGGTCTTGCGCCCAAAGCTCATCGCAACTGCTGCGTTGGAGATATTTGCAGGCCCGGGCGAAACTGCAACCACAAAGAAGGCAAGCGCGGTGACTGCAAGAGATGTCAGGTCGATCATGCCCGTGCCGCATCCATCAAGCGACGCATTTCCTGAATTGCCGGGGTGAGGCCCAGAAAGATCGACTCGCCAATCAGGAAATGACCAATGTTCAGCTCTTTCACCTCGGGGAACGCTGCAACAGGTTGCACCGTGTCATAGGTCAGCCCGTGGCCCGCGTGCACTTCGAGGCCAAGCGAGTGGGCATAGCTGGACATGGCACGCAGAGCCTCCAGTTCCTGTGCGGCATCTTCCATGCGGCCTTCGGCATGGGCGTCGCAATAAGCGCCGGTGTGTAATTCGATCACCTCGGCCCCTATCCGATGGGCGGCTTCGATCTGGCGCTGGTCTGCGGCGATGAAGATCGACACGCGGCATCCGACCTCCCGCAGTGGCGCGATGAAATGCGCCAGTTTGTTTTCCTCGCGCGCAACTTCCAGCCCGCCTTCGGTCGTGCGCTCCTCGCGTTTTTCGGGGACGATGCAGACCGCGTGCGGCTTGTGGCGCAGGGCTATTTTCTGCATCTCATCGGTTGCGGCCATCTCAAAGTTCAGCGGAACTGACAGGACTTCCATCAGCCCGTCGATATCGGCATCGGAGATATGGCGGCGGTCTTCGCGAAGATGCGCGGTAATGCCATCCGCCCCCGCCTCTTCCGCCAGTTTGGCGGCGCGCAAAGGATCGGGATAGGCCCCACCCCGCGCATTGCGCACCGTCGCCACGTGGTCGATATTCACACCCAGACGCAGATAAGTGTCAGACATCCTTCGAATCCTTCATATGGTCTTGGGCCGAGCCTAATTCGTTTACCACCGAAACGGCAGTCTCTGACTGTGCCAATCGCTTGATTTCTTCGAATTTCGCTTTGATCCTGGCCCGGCGACGTTTTTGATAGGTTCGGATCACGGGCAGGCTGAGATAGGCACAAATGATCCCCGCCACGATCCCTGGCAGCACCCCGCCGATCATATAGGGAAAGAACACTTCGTCATAAAACACCTCAAGCCCGTGCCAGTCGGCCACGCGGTCGGTGAACATCGCCAGAAAGTTGTTTTTCAGATCCCCGATCGCGTCTGCGAACTTGCCCATAAGCCCGTGGGTGTCGCCCTCTTTGAACGTGGTACCCAACAGGAAATGCCCGGTTTGCAAACTGATCACGCCAATGGGCACATAGGTCAGCGGGTTACCGAAGAACGTCCCCGAAAGCGAAGCCAGGATGTTGCCGTTGAAAAGTCGGGCAAGGACGGCGGCCACGACGAAATGCAGGCCGTAAAAGGGCGTGAAGGCGGCAAAGACCCCGGCACCAATGCCACGAGCGATACGTTCCGGAGTGTCCGGCAGCCGACGTACGCGGTGCTTGACGTAATGAAAGGCCCGGGTCCATCCCCCGCGAGGATAAACCAATTCTGAAGCGATCTGGACAGGCGAGCGTCGATCTCGGCGCTTGAAAACCACTCCTGATCACCCCTTCTCAGCTTGCCGCAACCGTGGGCCTCGCCCGGTCCCGATACCTTTCAACCGCAGCGACATCGCTTTCCGCCTCAAGCATCAGCATCAGCGAGTGCAATTGTTCGAGGTCGCGCAGTTCGACGCTGATCTGCAAACGGTAAAAGTCCGGTTTACGGTCAACGAATTCAAGGTTCGAGATATTGGCCTTTTTCTCGCCGATCAACGTGCAAATACGCCCCAGCACACCGGCATCGTTGCCGATGGTCAGGTCCAGCGTCGCGCCATAAACCGCAGGGTGCGTGCCAGAGTGCCAATGCAGATCGACCCAGCGTTCGGGCTCTTCTTCGAATTCCGACAGGCGGTCACAGTCGATGGCATGCACCACCACGCCCTTGCCGCGATAGGTGATGCCAACGATGCGCTCACCCGGCAGCGGTTGGCAGCACGGCGCGCGATCAAAGCTTTGGCCCGGTTCCAGACCAATGACCGCGCGACGCATCGGGATGGCATCGCCTTCGTCTTTCGCGAGTTCGGGGTAAACGGCGTTCACCACATCATGCGCCGTCAGTTCGGCGCTGCCCAGACGGGCAAGCAACTCTTGCTGATCCTTCAGGCGCAGGTGTTTGGCCGCCGTATCCAGGGCCTTATCGGTGGCCTTGCGGCCAACGTTTTCGAACCCGGCGCGGGCCAGCTCTTTGCCCAGCTTGATGAACCGTTTGCGGTCAACTTCGCGCAGAGCGCGGCGGATCGCAGTACGGGCCTTGCCGGTAACTGCAATCTCAAGCCATGTCACCTGCGGTGTCTGGCCATCCGCGGTGATCACATCGACCGACTGCCCGTTTTTCAGCCGCGTCCACAGAGGGACGCGAATCCCATCCACCTTGGCCCCCACGCAGGCATGGCCGATGCGGGTATGGATGGCATAGGCGAAATCGATCGGCGTCGCCCCGCGCGGCAATTTCACAACATCGCCTTTGGGGGTGAAACAGAACACCTGGTCGGAATACATCTCCAACTTGACGGCTTCGAGGAAATCTTCGTGATCATCCTCGCTGTCGAACTGCTCGGTCAGGTTGGCGATCCACTTGGCGGGGTCGACCGCAAAGGGGTTTTCCGAGCGCACACCGTCCCGATAGGACCAATGCGCCGCAACGCCGGTTTCGGCCACATCATGCATCTGGCGGGTGCGGATCTGAACCTCGACCCGTTTACCGTCACGGCCCGAGACCGTGGTGTGGATCGAGCGATAGCCGTTCGATTTCGGCTGGCTGATATAATCCTTGAACCGCCCCGGCACCGCGCGCCAGCGCTGGTGAATTGCACCGAGGGTGCGATAGCAGTCTTCTTCGGTTCGGGTGATGATGCGGAAACCGTAGATGTCGGACAGGCGCGAAAAGCCCTGATCCTTTTCCTGCATCTTGCGCCAGATCGAGTAAGGTTTCTTGGCACGGCCAAAAACCTCGGCCTCAATGCCCGCTTTCTCAAGTTCATGCCGCATGTCGCCGGTGATCCGGTGGATCACATCACCGGTTTCGCGTTGCAGGGTGATAAAGCGGCGGATGATCGATTGGCGGCCTTCGGGGTTCAGCACGCGGAAAGCGAGGTCTTCCAACTCCTCGCGCATCCATTGCATACCCATCCGGCCCGCAAGCGGCGCATAGATGTCCATTGTCTCGCGCGCTTTGACCGCCTGTTTCTCGGGCCGCATCGCCTTGATGGTGCGCATATTGTGCAGACGGTCGGCCAGCTTGACCAAAATGACCCGCAGATCCTTGGACATCGCCATGAACAGCTTGCGGAAGTTCTCGGCCTGTTTCGTCTCGCGGCTGGACAGCTGCAGGTTGGTCAGCTTGGTGACGCCATCGACCAGCTTTGCGACCTCTTCCCCGAACAGCTCGGACACCTTGCCGTAATTGGCTTTGGTGTCTTCGATCGTGTCGTGCAGCAAAGCGGTAATGATCGTCGCATCATCCAGACGCTGTTCGGTCAGGATGGCGGCAACGGCAACAGGATGGGTAAAATAAGGCTCGCCCGAGTGGCGGAACTGCCCTTCATGCATCTGCTGCCCGAACTCGTAGGCGCGGGCGATGCGCTCGGCATTTGTCTTGGGGTTGTAGTTGCGGACCAGCGCAATCAGGTCGTCTGCAGAAATCATCCGGTCCGCACCTTCGTCGTTGGGGCTTACCCCTGGCCCTGAGCCTCCATCAGCGCGCGCAGGAGCTTTTCTTCGGACATGTCGTCATCTGCGGGCTTGTCCGATTCGGCACCCATCAACAGCGCCATCTGATCTTCTTCAGGCTCATCAACCTCGATCTGAGTTTGGTTCGCCTCGATCAGACGTTCGCGCAAATCGTCCGCGCCCTGCGTCTCGTCGGCGATTTCGCGCAGTGAAACAACGGGGTTCTTGTCGTTGTCGCGGTCCACGGTGATCGACGCACCAGCAGAAATCTCGCGCGCCCGGTGGGCGGCAAGCATCACCAGTTCGAACCGGTTCGGAACCTTGTCTACACAGTCTTCGACCGTAACGCGGGCCATGGGGCGCTCTCCGTATTTGAATCCGTGACAGGAAAACGATTATCTAAGCCCGTTTCGCTGCCTTGACAAGCAGGAAATGCAGCAAATGCGCGTATCAAACAGGTGTAACTGCGGCAATATCCGCGTCCGGCAAATCGGTCAGCATCTCGCGCACGGTTTTGCGCAGCACCGGATGATGCCAGTCGGCTGCCACGTCGGCCATCGGAACCAGGACAAAGGCGCGGTCCTGCATGCGAGGATGTGGCAGAATCAGCTGATCCGGGGCCTGCTGCGCCTGCGCCTGCGCAGGCAAGGTGCGCCAACGGTCATATTCGGCCCGATCCGGCAGCACGACATCGTCCCAGCACACCAAATCCAGATCCAGCGTACGCATGCCCCAGCGCTGCACACGCTCGCGCCCGAAACCCCGCTCGATCCTGTGAAGAATTGCCAGAATTTCTTCCGGAGACAGGGGTGTTTCAATCAACACCGCTGCGTTGACGTAATCCGGACCAGCTCCGGCGGGAAAGCATGGCGTGGCAAAAAACCGGCTTTGCGTGCGAATCACCAAACCAGCGTCGCGCAGCGCAATAAGCGACTGCTCAAGCGTCACCTTGGGACTGTTTCCTCTCAGACTGAGATTTGCTCCCAGCGCGATAACTGCTTTTGCGCATGTTTTTTCCAAATTTGACCCCACATTCCATACACAGCATACTTGCCATAAAGGCCAGAACACTTATTTTGTAGTCACCATTGCTCCGACTTATTTTTCACACTCACGAATGCACAGGTGCAGTGGTTTATACCGGAAGGGACTATTTATGTTTTATAAGGACGAACGGCTAGCGCTGTTCATCGACGGCTCGAATCTTTATGCAGCCGCAAAAGCACTTGGGTTTGATATAGACTACAAGCTGCTGCGTCAGGAATTCATGCGCCGGGGGAAGTTGCTTAGGGCTTTCTATTACACAGCGCTACTGGAAAATGACGAGTATTCTCCGATCCGCCCATTGGTTGACTGGCTGCATTACAACGGCTTCACCATGGTCACGAAACCGGCCAAGGAATACACCGACAGCATGGGGCGTCGGAAAGTCAAAGGAAATATGGACATCGAACTGACGGTAGATGCCATGGAACTGGCACCGCGCGTCGACCATATCGTGCTGTTCTCGGGCGATGGGGATTTCCGCCCGCTGATTGCCAGCCTGCAACGTCAGGGCGTGCGCGTGTCGGTGGTATCGACGATCCGCAGCCAGCCACCGATGATCTCGGACGAACTGCGCCGCCAGGCAGACAATTTCATCGAGTTGGAAGATCTGCGCGACGTTATCGGCCGCCCTCCGCGTGAGATGCCGGCCGAAACCCGCAGTGTCATGGCAGCGGGCGGCAAGTAAACCTGCATCGATTGCAACAGGTTTGATGGGCAAATAGCGGCCAGATTCCGGGGAGAATCTGGCCGCCTTGTTTTAACGATGACTGCGTTCTCAAATACCGGTTTTGTACCAACCGTCTATGTCAGTTAAATGACACTGTCTGATCACTGGACCCGCGTCCGCAAAAGCCTTACCTGTCCCTGTTAAGGAGACAGCCATGACCAAACCTCCACTCACCCTGTATCTCGCCGCCCCGCGCGGGTTCTGCGCTGGTGTCGACCGCGCCATCAAGATCGTCGAGATGGCGCTGCAGAAATGGGGGGCGCCAGTTTATGTGCGTCACGAGATCGTGCACAACAAATTCGTGGTGGACGGGTTGCGCGCCAAAGGTGCGGTCTTTGTCGAAGAATTGGACGAATGCCCCGATGACCGCCCGGTGATTTTCTCGGCCCATGGTGTTCCCAAATCCGTCCCGGCCACCGCCGCACAGCGCGAGATGATCTATGTCGATGCCACCTGCCCGCTGGTGTCCAAGGTCCATGTCGAGGCCCAGCGTCACGCGGATGCCGGGCTGCAGATGATCATGATCGGGCATAAGGGTCACCCCGAGACCATCGGCACGATGGGTCAATTGCCCGATGGCGAGGTGCTGCTTGTGGAAACGGTCGACGATGTGGCCAGCGTTCAGGTGCGTAACCAGGATAAGCTGGCCTTTGTTACTCAGACCACGCTCTCGGTTGACGACACCAAGGACATAATCGCCGCGCTCGAGGCACGGTTTCCCGCCATCGTCGGCCCGCACAAGGAAGACATCTGTTATGCGACGACCAACCGGCAAGAGGCAGTGAAGGCCGTCGCCCCGATGTCGGATGCCCTGCTGGTGGTTGGTGCGCCCAACTCCTCGAACTCGCGCCGCTTGGTCGAGGTCGCCTCGCGCGCAGGGTGCAGCTATGCGCAACTGGTGCAGCGCGCGACCGATATCGATTGGCGTTCGCTGCAAGGGATATCCAGCATCGCCATCACCGCCGGGGCGTCGGCCCCCGAAGTGCTGGTCAACGAGGTGATCGATGCGTTTCGCGACCACTTCGACGTCACTGTCGAAATGGTCGAAACCGCGGTTGAGAACGTCGAATTCAAGGTACCCCGCGTATTGAGGCAACCCGCATGACACAAGATCAACGTACGATCGACGCCTACACCGCGCGCGTGGCGCAATATCTGGAAGTACCCATGCCCCCGGAACAGTCAAAGGCACGACAAGACTTTGCCGACGCCGTCGGCGCGGATGGTTACGTGCTGGATCTGGGCTCTGGCCCCGGATCCGACAGCAGTTTCCTGATGCGTCAGGGGTTGAAAGTCCGGGCGTTGGACGCCACCCCGGCCTTTGTCGAACATGCACGAGACAACGGCGTTGACGCGCATCTGGGCACTTTCGACGATCTGACCGAAGCGGGTGAATACGATGGGGTCTATGCCAGCTTCTCGCTACTGCACGCACCGCGTGCCGATTTTCCGCGCCATCTGGCCGCGATTTACCGGGCCCTGAAGCCGGGTGGTCTGCTTTTTCTGGGTATGAAACTGGGAACCGGCGAACATCGCGACGCGCTGGATCGCTACTACACCTATTATTCCCAATCCGAGATTGAGGATGCACTGACCGCAGCCGGTTTCACGATCGACCGTCACGTCAAGGGTGTGGGCGCGGGGCTGGCCGGGTCCTATGACGGGTTCATTCTGGTCTTCGCCAATGCCTGACCTCTACGCCTATACCGACGGTGCCTGTTCCGGCAATCCCGGCCCAGGAGGCTGGGGCGTGCTGCTGCGCGCGATGGACGGGGACACCGTCCTGAAAGAGCGCACGTTGCAGGGCGGCGAGGCCGAAACAACCAATAACCGCATGGAATTGCTGGCCGCTATCAGCGCATTGGAAACACTGGAGCGGTCGTCGAAAATCACCATCGTCACCGACAGCGCCTATGTCAAAAACGGGGTCACTGGCTGGATCTTCGGGTGGAAACGGAACGGCTGGAAAACCTCGAACAAAAAGCCCGTCAAGAATGTCGATCTCTGGCAACGGCTGGATGAGGTACAGACCCGTCATGATGTGACCTGGGAATGGGTCAAGGGCCATGCGGGCCACCCGGAAAACGAACGCGCGGACGAACTGGCGCGGGCGGGCATGGCACCCTTCAAACCCAAGAAGGCCCAGGCGTGATCTGGCTTGATGTTCTGGACTATGCCTCGGTTCTGGTTTTTGCCCTGACCGGCGCGCTGGTCGCCAGCCGGGCGCAGCTTGATCTGGTCGGGTTCGCGTTCATGGCCTGCCTGACCGCAGTCGGAGGCGGAACCGCCCGCGACCTGTTGCTGGACCGACACCCGGTCTTCTGGGTCGATCAGCCAGCCTATATCCTGATCGCCTGCGCCGCCGCTGTTCTGGTGTTCTTTACCGCGCATCTAGTGGAAAGCCGGTACAACTGGCTGATCTGGCTCGACAGCTTCGCCCTGTCCATCGCCGCCGCCGCCGGGAGCGGCGCGGCGCTGTCTGTCGGGCAAACGGGTGTGATCATCGTTCTGATGGGGGTCACGACCGGCTGTCTGGGCGGTTTGATGCGGGATGTGGTCTGTAACGAGGTGCCTCTGGTTCTGAAGCAGGGTGAGCTATATGTTTCCTGCGCCTTTGCCGGATCGTTAAGCGCGGTCGTGACCTATCAACTGGGGTTCGAGGTTCTGCCCGCTCTGGCGCTATGTGCCATTGTGTGCTGGGCGCTCAGGGCCGGGTCACTGCTGTTTGGTTGGAAATTGCCGGTCTACAAGGCGCGTCCGCCGCGCCGGTAGACGGAAACCGCAATCATTGGTATCACTTTGCGATCAGCGTTTTGCGAGGCGTCCGATGAAACACCGCATTCCTTTCCTTGTAATTGGCCTGTCCCTGCTGACTGCCTGCGCCGAGCAATACACGCCTGTCAGCTTTGTGGCCGAGGGCGATCAGATCATCGCAAACGGAACGATCGACCACACCACCTTGCAATCATTCCTCGAGGTCACTTCCGACAACCCCGATGCCAAGACACTGGTGTTGCAGAATATCGAGGGCTCGGTCGACGACGATGCCAATGTCGTGTTCAGTCGCGTTGTACATGTCAAAGGGTTTGATACCGTGGTTCCCTCGGACGGGCTGGTCGCCTCGGGCGGGACCGACCTGTTTCTGGCAGGCAACCAGCGGGTTCTGAACCCCGGTGCCTGTGTCGGCGTCCACAGTTGGAGTGGATCAGGTATTGTTGCAACCGAACTGGATGCGACCGACCCCGAGCATGGCAGGTATCTGGAGTATTTCCGCGATATCGGTGTCGAGGACGAGTTCTATTGGTTCACCCTCGCCGCCGCCCCAGCGGATGACATGCATTGGATGACCGCAACCGAAGCGGATCAGTTCGACATGACAACGCGTGGATCGCCACAACTGGGGACTGCGGCTGTTTGCGATGAGCGATAATTCGGCGCGTTACCGGCGTATGTAGGTCTGCCAGACCCAGATCACCAAAAGCGCGCCAAGCACCGCGCCGACAAAGCCTGACAGCCAGCCCATCACCGCCAGCAACGTGCGCAGAACCAATCCGCCGACAAGGGCACCAACGATGCCGATCAGCATGGTGGTCGGGATATCTGCCTCGATCCGCATCAAGCGGGTGGCCAGAAACCCGGCAGCGGCACCAATGATAATCAGGGCGATCACGGACATCCTATTTCCTCCAATGTGTCGGAACGATGATCAGCGCGCCGATAGATGAGATCACCGCATTCAGACCCGGTGCGCCAAAGCTGATGCCAAACATGATGCGGACGAAATAGAACAGAAACGCGCCACCAACGCAGATGATGATGGATTGCAGATACCCGTTATGGGTAAATCCCGTCTTTTCGGACAGGTAACCGACGATCCCGGCGATGACGACGGTGCCCATCAGGATCATGAACATAAGGCGTTACTCCACAGACAAGCGACTGCCGGCCGGAATGGGCCAGCCCCGCAGAAAGGTTGCCTTATCCTGCGCGCCTTTGCCTGCCCGTTGCAAGCGTAACAGGTCAACCGCCCCTTCGCCGCAGGCCACAGTCAAGGCGTCGTCCAGAACTTCGCCCGGCGCGCCCTGTCCTTCCGCCAGGCGCGAGGCCAGCAGTTTGATGCGCTCGCCATTTATCTCGGTCCAGGCGCCGGGAAAGGGCGAAAGACCACGGATTTGCCGGTCAACCTCGGCGGCGGGGCGCGACCAATCGATCCGCGCCTCGGCCTTGTCGATCTTGTTGGCATAAGTGACGCCAAGCGCGGGTTGAGGGGTTGGCACCAGTTCCGGCAAGCGGTCCAACGCCCGAACGATCAGGTCTGCTCCCATTCCGGACAGACGGTCATGCAGCTGCGCTGTGGTCTCTTCGATCCCGATTTCAGTCGCCTGACGCATCAGAACCGGCCCGGTGTCCAGTCCGGCCTCCATCTGCATGATGCAAACTCCGGTCTCTGCGTCACCTGACATGATTGCCCGATGGATGGGCGCGGCCCCACGCCAACGCGGCAGCAGGCTGGCGTGAATGTTCAGACAACCTTGCGCGGGCGCATCCAGAATGGCTTGTGGCAGGATCAGGCCATAGGCCACGACCACTGCAACATCTGCGTGCAGGGCAGCAAAGCTTTGCTGTTCGTCCGCAGATTTCAGCGAGACCGGATAACGAACCGGAAGACCCAGCGCCTCGGCCCGTGCATGAACCGGCGTTGGCCGCTCTTTCTTGCCGCGACCGGCCGGGCGCGGTGGCTGGCAGTAGACTGCGGCAATCTCGTGCCCGGCATCGACCAGCGCGTCCAGCACCGGCACCGAAAAATCGGGGGTTCCCATGAAGATGATGCGCATTTGCGGCTCCGGCTGGGGGTGCCGGGCTGAAGCCCGGCTTACGGATCAGGGTTGCTTTCTGGCTTTGCGCAGCAGCATGTCGCGTTTGACCTTGCTGAGCCGGTCGAAATACATCCGCCCGTTCAGGTGATCGATCTGGTGCTGCACGCTGGTCGCCTCGATCCCGACAAAGTCGCGGCGATCGATCATGCCGTGCGCGTTCAGGAACTTTACCGTCACCGCGCGCGGGCGTTTCACCTTGGCCGAGACACCCGGCAGGTTCGGGCTGGCCTCGTCATGCTCGCGCAGCTCGACCGAGGCGTGCAGGATTTCCGGATTGGCCAGACGCACCGCCTTGCCCCGTTGGGTCGAGCCATCAACGACCGCCAGCCGCAGCATGACGCCGATCTGCGTCGCGGCAAGGCCAACGCCCGGCATCGCCTCCATCGTGTCGATCATATCGTCCCAGATGGCGCGGATATCGTCGGTGATTTCGGTGACGTCTTCAGCCATTGTCCGCAGGCGCTTGTCTGGCCAGGACAGGCAGGTGCGCACGGTCATGTGCGGGCCTTCTCGCGCTTGAGCTTCTGCATCTTGCGCGTGATCATCTGGCGTTTCAGCGGCTTGAGGTAATCGATGAAAAGCTTGCCGTTCAGGTGATCGATCTCATGCTGAACACAGGTGGCCCACAGCCCGTCAAACGTCTCTTGTTGCGCGTTCCCGTCGCGGTCGATCCAAGCGACGTCCACCACTTTGGGGCGGGTCACCTCGGCATATTGCTCGGGGATCGACAGGCAGCCTTCCTCATAGACGTTGGATTCGTCCGACGAGGCGATGATTTCGGGGTTGAACATGATCAGAGGGCGTGGCGCTTGCCCTTCTTCCTTGATGCAATCCACAACGATCAGCCGATCAAGCACCCCGACCTGCGGGGCGGCAAGGCCGATACCCGGCGCGTCATACATGGTCTCAAGCATGTCGTCGGCCAGCTCACGCAGCGCGTCCGACAGGTCAGCCACCGGGGCACAAACCTTTTTCAGCCGAGGGTCGGGATGGATCAGAATATTGCGTTTCATGAGGCTGATGTATGACATCGCGCAGCGCACCGCAACGGCCCCCTTGCGCCCGCCGCAATTGTGGCTAGCTTTCAGCGGGACAGATGGAGACGACATGACGTTCAACGACCAGATCGACCGCCGAGGCACCCAAAGTTCAAAATGGGACAAGATGGAAAAGCTGTATGGTGTCTCGCCCACGGACGGGCTGGCCATGTGGACGGCAGACTCGGATTACCCGACGGCCCCTTGCGTAATCGACGCGGTGCGGCAGGCGGCAGATCATGGCGTGTTCGGCTATTCCTGGATGCACCCGAACTATCTGAACGCGATCCAGTGGTGGATGAAGACGCGCCACAACTGGGAGATCGACACCGATTGGATTCTGACCTCGCAAGGGTTGGGCAACGCGATTGCCCTGTGTCTGGATGTCTGGAGCGAACCGGGCGACGGCGTGGTGATCTTTACACCTGTCTACCACGAGTTCGCCCACAAGGTGAACAAATCGGGCCGCCGCGTGGTCGAATGCCCGTTGATGCGCGACGGCGACTCGTATGCGCTTGATTTGGAGGATGCGCAATCACGGCTGGACGGATCCGAGAAGATGTTGCTTTGGTGCTCGCCCCAGAACCCCTCGGGCCGGGTCTGGACGACCGAGGAACTGCGCGCGGTCGCGTCCTTCGCCGGCCGTAACGGGCTGATCCTGGTGTCGGATGAGATACACCATGATCTCGTTTATCCGGGCAATACCTTCGTACCGATGGATATCGCTGCCCCTGATGCGCGACCTTGGACCGTTACGCTTACGGCGGCCTCCAAGACGTTCAATATCGCTGGTCAGCGCACCGGGAACATGATCATTCCCGATCCCAAGCTACGCGGAGCCATGCGGCACCGGATACAAACACTGGACTATGACCCCAGCGCACTGGGTGTGGCGATGATCACCGCCGCCTACAGTCCGGAAGGTGCCGATTGGGTCGATGCGCAAATTGCGCATCTGGACGGCAATCGCAAAATGTTCGACGCCACGATCGCAGAAATTCCCGGCCTGTGGTCGATGCCCTTGCAGGCCACCTATCTGGCTTGGGTCGACTTTTCCGGAACCGGAATGAACCACGCCGAATTCGTGCGTCGCCTGCGCGAGGATGCCCGCATTGCAACCTCTCCAGGCCCCGGGTTTGGAGCGGGCGGTGAGATGTTTGAGCGCTTTAACCTGGCCACGCAACGCGACAAGGTCGAAGACGCCTGCGACAGGCTAAAGCGCGCCTTCAGCGACCTGCAATGATCCTGCGGCGGATTGCGCTGATCGGTCTGATCTTGGCGATGAGTCTGGCGGGCTGGTTCGGCTGGCACCGGTTTGGCCCGCGGCCGCCTGCGCCGCCGATGGCAACCGAGGCCGATCGCATTGATCACATCCTGATCGAAAAAGCCGCCCGCCGTCTGACAGCGACCCGCAACGGCGCGGTGGTCATGCAGGCCGACATTGCACTTGGATTCGAGCCAGAGGGTGACAAGATGCGCGAAGGCGATGGCAAAACGCCCGAGGGTCTTTTCACCATCAACCGACGCAATCCGCAAAGTGCGTTTCACCTATCGCTGGGGATCGACTATCCGCAATCCGATGATCTGGCGCGGGCGCAGACTGGCGGCTATGACCCCGGTGGGGATATCTTCATCCACGGTCAGCCAAATGGCGTAGCGGGGGTTACTTTGCCCGGCGATTGGACGCTTGGTTGTATCGCGATTTCGAACGCTGAAATGGTTCGCCTGTGGAGCCTTGCAGACAATGGTACGACGGTCGAAATCAGGCCCTAGTCCTCGTATCCCAGCAATGCGATCGGAGCATCTGGCGGGCGGTAGAAGTCCAGCGGAGCCTTGTCGGCAGCAGCGGTGCTGCGCTTGAAATCGTATTTCATTTCGCTGGCGTCTTCCTCGGCTGCGACGATCAGGCATTGGTACAGATGGTTTGCGCCATCGAAAATATCGACAAGGCCACGCAGTCGCGGTGTTTCCGCAGCCTCAACCGCAAAGCCGTCACGCCACAATCTGAGAATTCTAAAGCTATTGTCGCCCATTTCGACACGCAGACGACTCGCTTTCTTGAGCGTAGCGATTCGCGCTGCATCCAATTCAGCGCGTATTTCCCTTGAAACATAAGTACTCATCAAACAAACCTCCCACCGGTTCCCCTCTATTTTGAACCTATAATCGTAAAATTCCAGTGAACCGCGTCACATGGCCCCAGATTCAAGGCGATCTGCCGGCCAGACAGGCCTGTGCATCGACGCAGGGACCATGCGCGCACTGGCCCGTAGGCAGCAGAACCGTCCCGTCCTATCTTTACCTCAAGCAAAGACGGAGGAACCGAAATGGGGCTGCTGGTAGACGGCAAATGGCACGACACCTGGTATGACACCAAATCCACTGGCGGGGCCTTCAAACGCTCGGCCGCGCAATTTCGCAACTGGCTGACGGCTGACGGCGGCCCCGACCCTTCGGGCAAGGGCGGATTCACGGCGGAAAGCGGACGCTATCACCTTTATGTCAGCCACGCCTGCCCCTGGGCCCATCGCACGTTGATCTTTCGGGAACTCAAGGGGCTGACAGACCACATCTCGGTCTCGGTCGTGCATCCCGACATGCTGGACAAGGGGTGGACCTTCGAAACCGATGACAAGGGTGCCACTGGCGATACCCTCTACGGTCTACAATTTGCGCATCAGGTCTATACCAAGGCCGATCCAACCTATTCGGGCCGCGTGACGGTGCCCATTCTGTGGGACAAGCAGCAGCAGACGATTGTTTCGAACGAAAGTTCGGAAATCATCCGCATGTTCAATTCGGCCTTCGACGGGATCACGGGCAATACAGATGACTACTGGCCCGCGCCGATGCGCGACGAAATCGAAGAGGTCAACGCCCGCATCTATTCCGACGTCAACAATGGGGTCTACAAATCCGGCTTTGCCACCACGCAAGAGGCATATGACAGCGCGGTCGGCCCGCTCTTCGACACGTTGGACTGGCTTGAGGATCGGCTGGCAACAAACCGTTACCTTATGGGTGATCGCGTGACCGAGGCCGATTGGCGGTTGTTCACTACGCTGATACGTTTCGATCCGGTCTATCACCTACATTTCAAGTGCAACCGGCGGCGGCTGATCGACTATCCGAACCTATGGGCCTACACGCGAGAGCTGTATCAATGGCCGTGCGTTGCCCAGACGGTCAACATGGATCACATCGTGCGGCATTACCACTACAGCCACGAAAGCATCAATCCGCACCGGATTATCCCGACAAACCCGGCGCTTGATTACGTCGAGCCGCACCAGCGCGATCAGCGACCCGCCGCGTAATGTTCTACCATCGCCGCCAGGTCTTCTGGCGGCGTACCGCTTTGCACATAGGCACAGGCATTGGGGCTGTGCGCAAAGATCGACCCGTCCGAGAAGAACGTTGTGTTGGTGACAAAGATCACCCGCGCCTCGGGTCGGCGATAGCTGGCAAAATCCGCCACAGCCAAGGCGCTGCCGGTTTCCAGAACCAGATCCAGCACAATGATATCAAAAGCCGTTCCGTACAGCGCAAGAATCGCTGCTTCCTGGCCAGCAACCAAGGTGACCTCGGCGCCTTGCCGTTCCAGATGCCTTTGCCAGACCCGACCAAGGTCGGGGTTACTCTCAACTATCAGAACTTTCATTTGCAACAACCTCGGCACTTGATAGAGTGAGTGGTGCCGACCCCCGTATTCCGTGATCCCCCGATTTCCTTAACAAAGTGTTAACGCCGACTGGCAGGTGCCCTGATCACGCGGATTTGCTTGTGTAACCGGCATAAATCCGCTTGAACCGGGCAAATCACGGCGAATCCGGCAGAGGGGCCAATGGCTGATCCGACAGAAAACCTGAATCCGCGCGCCACCCGCGACCATGGTGGCGGGCTGGATGCGGCCATTCGCAGGTATGGCGGGGCTCGCGCGGACTGGATTGATTTGTCGACCGGCATCAATCCGCATCCTTTTGGCATTACCGGTTTGCAGCCCTCGGATTGGACCGAACTGCCCGACCACGGCGCGTTCGAGCGGTTGACCGATGCGGCCAGATCCTTCTGGTCCGTACCTGCCAGTGCCTCGATCCTGCCCGCGCCCGGGGCCTCGGCGGTTATTGCCCGCATGCCCTCTCTCGCCGCGCCGGGCCGGGTTCAGATCACAACGCCCACCTATAACGAACACGCTGCCGCCTTTTCGGCACAAGGTTGGACGGTCACCGATAGAGGCCCGGTTGAGGCCCGCGTCATCGTAAACCCCAACAACCCCGATGGTCGTATTTGGCAGGCGCGGGACGCCGACGCGCCGTTGACCGTGATCGACGAAAGCTTTTGCGATGTCACACCAGACGCCTCTCTGATTCATCTGGCTGAGCGCCCCGGCGTGATCGTGCTAAAGAGCTTTGGCAAATTCTGGGGTCAGGCCGGTTTGCGGCTGGGCTTTGCCATTGGACAGCCTGATCTGATCGGACGCCTGAATGATCTGACCGGACCCTGGGCCGTGTCCGGTCCCGCCCTTCGGGTCGGGGAACGCGCCTTGCAAGACAACGAATGGGCACAAGCCACACGGTCGAGGCTTGCCAGTGACGCTGACCGGCTGGATCGACTGGTTACGGCCAAAGGGGCGCAACTGGTTGGCGGAACAAGCCTGTTCCGCCTGTACCGTGTCGATGATGCCCTCGCGTGGCGGGATCGTCTGGCCCGTGCCCATATCTGGAGCCGCATCTTCCCCTATTCCACCACATACCTGCGTCTGGGCCTGCCCCCAATGGCCGGATGGGACCGGCTAGAGGTCGCCTTGTGAGCGTACCCTTCCTGCTGATCTGCGCCATGTGCCTGGACGCGGCCCTGGGGGAACCGGACTGGCTGTGGTCTCGCGTCCGCCACCCGGCGGTTATGATCGGAAAGGCGATTGGCTGGCTGGATACGCGCCTAAATCAAGGCCCGAACCGGCGCGCCAAAGGCGTACTGGTGCTGGTCGTGCTTGTTGTTGCCGCAGTTTTGCTGGGTTGGCTCCTGTCGCTGCTTGGGCCCGTTGTTGAAGTCATCGTTTGCGCCATTCTGTTGGCTCAGAAGTCTCTGGTCTCGCATGTCCGTGAGGTTGCAGACGGTTTGCGAGCGTCCCTGTCCGAAGGCCGCGCCAAGGTTGCCATGATCGTCTCACGCGACACACGCGACATGACGCAGGCGCAAGTCGCCCGGTCCGCCATCGAAAGCGCCGCCGAGAATCTCAGCGACGGGGTCATCGCACCCGCCTTCTGGTTTCTGGTTGCGGGCTTGCCGGGATTGCTCGTCTACAAGGCCGTTAACACTGCCGACAGCATGATCGGTTACCGCAACGAGACCTATCGAGAGTTCGGCTGGGCCTCGGCCCGGTTCGACGATCTGCTGAACCTGATCCCTGCCCGGTTGACCTGTCTGATGATCGTGGCGCTGTCGGGCCAATGGGCCCGCTGGTCCGAGATGGTGGCCGATGCCCGGCGCCATATTTCCCCGAACGCGGGGTGGCCCGAGGCCGCAATGTCGCGCGCTCTGTACGTCGCACTGGCAGGTCCGCGCAGCTACGACGGGCAGGTCCGTGAACTGGCCTGGGTCAATGGCGACGCCCCCCGTGAAATCGGCGCACCAGAGGTTTTCCGCGCATGCGACATGCTTTGGCGCGTCTGGGGGCTTGCGCTTGGGCTCGTCTCGGTGTGGGTTGGGCTCAACTTTATTCTTTGACGGACCCGACCATGCGTATTCTTTCCGGCCTCGTGGCTGCCGCCTTGCTTGCCTCACCCGCCTTCTCTGAATGTGGGGGCGGTTTCAATTCCTTCGTCAAAGGTCTGAAAGCCGAGGCCGTGCAGAAGGGGATGGAAGAATCCACCGTCAACGCGTTTTTCAAAGGTGTCCAGCAGGACGGCGCTGTGCTGAAAGCCGACCGCGCGCAGGGCGTGTTTCAAAAACCGTTCATCGAGTTTTCGCGCCGTCTGATCTCGCAAAACCGTATCGACCGTGGCAAGGCCATGTCGCAAAAATACGATGCCGTGTTCGACCGGATCGAGCGGGAATACGGCGTATCGCGCGGAGTTCTTCTGGCTTTCTGGGCTTTCGAAACCGACTATGGCGCAGTACAGGGCGACTTCAACACCCGCAACGCGCTGGTGACGCTGGCTCATGATTGCCGCCGTCCGGACCTGTTCCGACCGCAGGTCTTCGCAGCCATCGAGCTCTACAGTCAAGGCAACTTCGACCCTGCCCGCACGACCGGGGCCTGGGCCGGGGAAATCGGCATGGTGCAAATGCTGCCGCAGGATATTCTGGACAACGGCGTCGATGGCGATGGCGATGGTACGG
The DNA here is from genome assembly GCF_056537105.1 of Ruegeria sp. CH11. Lineage (NCBI taxonomy): Bacteria > Pseudomonadati > Pseudomonadota > Alphaproteobacteria > Rhodobacterales > Roseobacteraceae > Ruegeria > Ruegeria sp. CH11. The sequence goes on along the minus strand of NZ_JBQFQX010000008.1, from coordinate 79,794 downwards.
TGTCGCTGAAGACCTCGGCCCCGGACGCGCTGGTATCCGGGGGCAAGATGCTGTCGCATCTGGGCTGGCAACCGGGTCAGCCCTGGTTGCAAGAGGTTAACGTGCCTGCGCAGATGGACTGGTCCCTGTCTGGCCCGGGCAAACCACGCCCGATCTCGGATTGGCAGGCAATGGGCGTTCAGGCACGCAGCGGATCGCTTGCCGATCTTCCCGCATCGCTGATCCTGCCGCAGGGGCACAAGGGCCCCGCATTTCTGGCCTACCCGAATTTCGACGTCTATTTCGAATGGAACCAGAGCTTTGTCTATGTCCTGACCGCTGCCTATTTCGGCACCCGGCTTGAAGGGGGCCAAATCTACAACGCGGGCAACCCCGCACCAGGCCTGTCCGGCGCCCAGATGAAACAGCTGCAAAGCAAGCTACAAGCGCGCGGGCATGACGTCGGCAAGATCGACGGCATTCTGGGGGCCGGAACGCGGGCAGCGGTTCAGGCAGAGCAAGTGCGGCTGGGCCTGCCCGCCGATGCCTGGCCAACGGCAGAACTGTTGAATCAACTCTAGGCAAACACCGTCTCGCTCCACTGACCGGTGGGTCCGAGCAGCGGTGACCGGCTGAAATCCACCAGCGCGATTTGGTCCGTTGGCCTAAACAGGTTATGAATTCCTCATTCAATCCGAAGGAGTTCATCCATGAATATCGAGATACTTCAGCCCAAACCCTTCGATCTTGTTGGCCAAACAATCATGATTGCCGGTAATGCGGTTGGCTTCGAGGGTCATCTTTCGCTCTCGGTCACCGAAGGCCATGTGGAATTCAGTGGCGCCGCAAGTGCCGGGGCCATCGCGCTGCGCCAGTTTCAGGCGACGCTCGAGATTCCGGCGAACCCGAATTTTCAACTCGACCGTCTGTTTATAACGGTTACGGACGACAGCGCCGGTGGTGAAGGGACAATTCCGACCGTGCATGTTCCGGTCTTTTTCGGACCGCGGATCTTGCCGGGATATGTCGGGTATCGGAACTATACGGTAGCACCTGGCGATACGCTGACTTCCATCTCGGTGTCGCAATACGGAAATCCGGGGCAAGTCTCGGTTATTCAACGCGCAAATGCGCATTTTATTAGCGATCCGAATGTGATCTTCCCGGGGCAGGAGCTGCGTATCCCAATCGTTTGAGCGATTGGGCGTCGCAAAACCAGATAGCTGACCTAGGCAACCTCGGTCCGAGCAACCGGCAGTTCGGGCTCGAAGGCGTGGGTTCTGATGCCTGTTCCCTCGGTCGCGATCGCGGTGTTCGGTTGAATTTCAACCCAGTCCTCGCTATCGCCATCCAGCGGTTCGGACGAGATGATGATACCGTCTTTGCAACGTCGGTAATGCAAGCTGGGTGCGTATCGGTCCGACGCATACCGCGCCGCATATATGCGCGCTCCATCCGACCAACAGGCCGCAAACCGAAGATACGGAAGTGCGCCACGCCGTCTTGAAACCGACTCCACGCGCGCGACCGCCCGGGCCATGGCACCGATCGGCTCGGCATCCAGCCCTTCGCCGTGAGCAATCAGAAATATCGCCTCGCTCTCGGTTGCGCCAAACCGCTGCCCGTACAAACCTGCTGGGATCATCCCGTCCAGTTCTTGTCGGATCAGGTCATGTCCGCCGGCTTGTCCGTTGTGCATGAAACTCCACTTGCCGGCCCCAAAAGGGTGACAATTGTTGCGCGAGGTGGCGGTCCCGGTTGAAGCCCGAACATGGGCAAGGAAAAGCCGCGATCTGGTGTGATGCGCCAGTTGCTTCAGGTTTGCATCCGACCAGGCCGGGTGCGTGTCTTTGTAAAAACAAGGTGTCTCGCGATCAGAATACCAAGCCAGCCCAAAGCCGTCAGCATTGATCGGTGTCTTTCCGATCAGCGCGTTACGGCTTTGGATGACCAAAGATTGCTCTTGTTCCAGCACCAATTCGTCAAGATACCGCTGACTGCCTACCCAGGCCAAAAACCGACACATCTGCCCGCCCAATATTGCTCTACGGATGTGTGTATATCAGCGATCGGTGGGTAATTTTGCCCTGATCTTCCCTGCGTTTCGAGCATTATTCGATCAAATGACCCGAATTTCAGTTCTTTCTCGCTCACCTACTCCGGTCGCACCGGATACCGATGACCCTTTTGGTCGATCAGAATCAACCGCTCGCCACTGCGCACATAGAGATCACAGCGGCTGAACCCGTTGCGATAGGCGATGCAGACACTGCCATCCTCGGCAATGGAATAGGTGCCAAAGGCGGATTCCCCGCTGGCGTAGGTATAGGAATAGGCTCCTCCGGCCGAGTATTTGGATTGGCCGTCATCGTAGAAGGTCAATGTGCGACCAGCCAGCTCGGCTAGCTCTTCCGGGCTAAGCGGGACGTCGCCGGGTTTGGTGGGCCAGTCGGCAGCCCACGCCGGACTGACGGACAACAGCGCGATGATCAGATACCGGGTCATGCCGCTACCTTAGCGCGACGGGCCGTCACAGTGTCATAACGTTGCAGTGAAGGGTCAGGCGACCATCTGCTCGGCCTTTTTCAAGTCGACCGAAACCAGTTGGCTGACACCTTGTTCCTGCATGGTCACACCGAACAGCCGATCCATCCGCGCCATCGTCACCGCATGGTGGGTGATGATCAGGAACCGCGTGTCGGTCTGGCGGCACATCTCGTCCAGAAGGTCACAGAACCGGGTGACATTGGCGTCGTCCAGCGGTGCATCGACCTCGTCCAGCACACAGATCGGCGCGGGATTGGCGAGGAAAACGCCAAAGATCAGCGCGGTTGCCGTCAGGGTCTGCTCGCCGCCCGACAACAGGCTGAGGGTCGAGAGTTTCTTGCCCGGCGGCTGGCACATGATCTCGAGGCCAGCATCCAACGGATCGTCGCTTTCGACCATCACCAGATTGGCCTCACCGCCACCAAACAGGTGCTTGAACAGCATCGCGAAGTTCGAGTTCACTTGTTCGAACGCGGTCAGCAGACGCTCGCGCCCTTCTCGGTTGAGGCTCGCAATACCGCTGCGCAGCGCCTTGATCGCCTCTTCCAGGTCACCCTTTTCACCGTTCAGAGTGTCGAATTCTTCCTGAACTTCCTTGCTGTCTTCCTCGGCCCGCAGGTTTACCGCACCCATCGCGTCGCGCTGGCGCTTGTGGCGGTTCACTTCGGCCTCAAGCGCATCAGCAGCGGGCATCTGATCGGGGTTCGTGTCCAATTGGTTCAGCAGCTGGTTCGGGGTCAGTTGCTGATCCTCAGCGATACGCTCTGCCGCAGCGACGACGCTTTCCTTGGCCGCGTCACAGCGCGCCTCAGCCGCCGCGCGGCTTTCGCGCGCTTCCGAGGCCAGGCGTTCAGCCTCGCGCTCGGCCAGAACGACCTCACGCTGCTGGGTTTCGGCTTCGGCCAGCTTGTCGGCGGCTTCGGCGCGGCGGGCTTCGGCTGTTTCGATCAGTTCGTTCAGTTCCTCGCGGGCCTCGGCGATCTCGCCGGGGGCGGCCATTGCCTCGCCCAGCTCCTCTTCCGAGCTTTCCTTGCGCTCGGCCAGTTCCGCAATCCGCTTTTCCGCCGTTTCAAGACGGTGTTTCCAGCCGCTGAGGTCCTTCGTCACTTCCTGCGAGCGGCGGGTGCGCGCCTCGCCCTCACGGCGCAATTCATCATGCGTCGATCGATGGGTCAGCATCGTGATCCGCGCCGCCTCGACCGTCTGTTTGATGTCTTCGACCTGCGCGCGTGCACTGTCTAGGTCGCCCAGCCCGGTCAGCGCGCTTTCGGCTTCGCGCAGTTGCGCACGAGCAGACATCGCGTCTTCCTTGTGGCGATCGACTGCAAGGGACAGCGTCTCCAGCTTGCCTTCGGCCAAGTTGCGATCTGCTTCAGCCCGGCTGAGCATCCGCGCGGTTTCTGCCATCCGCTGATCGGCAGCGCGCCGGGCTTCACGTGCGCGGCGGTCGGCTTCGGTGACATCGGCCAATTGCTGCGACAGCGCCTCATGCGCAGCGCGCGCGCCATCGGCCTGCGCCTCGATCCGGGTCAGTTCCTGCTTGAGCGCTTCCAGCTTGTTGAGCTGCTCCAGACGCAGCGCCGCAGCGCTTGGCGCATCTTCGGCCCAAGCCCGGAACCCGTCCCAGCGCCACAGGTCGCCTGATCGCGACACCAACCGCTGCCCGGGCTTCAAGGCAGCCTGCAACCGTGCGCCCTGATCCGCGTCGATCAACCCGATTTGCGCAATCCGACGGCTAAGGCGATCCGGTCCCGAGACATGCAGCGCCAACGGCTCGGCCCCGTCGGGCAGCGGCTGGTCGCTGTCGTAGCCTGCGACCTGAACCCATCCCGACGGCCCGTCGCCCTCGACCAGCGGCGCGCGCAGATCGTCAGCAAGGGCCGCCCCCAGAGCCTTTTCATAGCCCGGAGCCACCCGCAGCAAATCCAGCACCTGGCCGCCTTCGGCGGTATCGCGTTCAACCAGTTTGGCGAGTGCTGCGGTTTCGGCCCGGATGGCCCCCAGCTCACCTTCAGCCTCAGAGCGTTGTGCCCGTGCTTCGGCCTCGCGCGCCTGCGTTTCATTGCGCAGTTCGTCTGCGGCAGCAAGCGCTTCTTCGGCAGCTTCGGCGGCTTCGCGGGCTTCTTCCTCGCCCTCTTGCGCGGTCTCGAACGCCTCGCTGGCGCGCGTCAGGGCCGACTTGGCATCATCCACCGCAGCGCGCGCTTTTTCCTCTTCGTTTTCCGAGCGCGCCAGAGTCTTGCGACTGTCCTCGACCAGTCGCTGCGCCGATTGATGGCGGGCGACAAGCCGCGCCATGTCCTCGGTTTCCTGCGACAGATGATCTTCGCGATCCTGCAAGACCGACGCGGCCTCGCGCGCAACCTCGGCGGCCTCGGTCAGTTTTTCGTCGTGACCCTCTGCAGCCTTGGCCAGCTCACGGGCTTCCCATTCCAACCGCTCGATCATCTCGCCCGCATCGCGATTCAAACCGGATTCGCGTTCGATATCGTTGCCCAGCTGCTGAATGCGGTTGGTCAGTGTTTCGATGGTTTGCCGCGCGCGGGTTTCCTGATCGGAAAGCTGGTCGCGCTGCACCTGCTGGCGTTGCAGAACGGCGGCGGCGATAGCCTCTTCCTCGCGCAGGGGCGGCAGGGTTTCCTCAATCTCGGCACGCTTTGCGGCGGCGGCACGCGCTTCTGCCTCGGCGCGCGAGGCTTCGGCCAGCCGTTCGCGCAGCTTTTCCTCGGCCTGTTGGCGGGCCATGTCGGCCTCTTTCCAGCGCCGGTAGAGCAACATCCCCTCGGCCTGCCGCAGTTGCTCGCCAATCTCTCGATAGCGCGCGGCCTGGCGGGCCTGCCGGGCCAGTTGCGCCAGTTGGCCACCCAGCTGCTCCAGCACGTCATCAACACGGGTCAGGTTGGCCTCGGTACCTTTGAGTTTCAGCTCCGCCTCATGACGGCGCTGATACAAGCCCGATATGCCAGCGGCCTCTTCCAGAATGCGGCGACGGGCGCGGGGTTTGGCATTGATCAGCTCGGCAATACGGTTCTGCCCCACCAGCGCCGGCGAATGCGCCCCGGTCGAGGCATCCGCGAACAGCATCTGAACATCGCGGGCGCGGACGTCCTTGCCGTTGGTCTTATAGGCACTGCCCACGTCACGCGTAATGCGGCGCACAATCTCAAGCTGATCGCTATCGTTGAACCCTGAAGGCGCCAGACGTTCCGAGTTATCCATGGTCAGGACCACTTCGGCAAAGTTGCGCGCAGGCCGGGTGGCGGCACCCGCAAAGATCACATCCTCCATCGCGCCGCCGCGCATGGATTTGGGCCGGTTTTCACCCATCACCCAACGCAACGCTTCCAGCAGGTTGGACTTGCCGCAACCGTTTGGCCCCACCACACCGGTCAACCCGTCCGCGATGATCAGATCGGTCGGGTCAACAAAGCTTTTGAAGCCGGTCAGTTTGAGTTTGCTAAAGCGCAATGGCGGTGGGTCCCGTGATTCCTATACCCTCAAGTCTGCGCAACCGAGGGGCGGGGTGTCAACGTGATTGCGCAGGATATGGGAGATCGCGCCGAGTTATCCACAATATCTTGCAAAAACTCGCCGCTCAATACGGTGAACATTCAAACACCGCGTAGTCGGATCCGCCGTAGTTTATGCATTCGTAATTCGGACGAGAGATAACGGCCAGCAACAGACGCTCTCCCATCTCCTGATCGCAGCCCAATACCCCAACAGTCACCGCAGCATCGCCCAAAACGTCGATGATCGGGCAGCCCGAAACCTGCGCCATCGCCAGGGCCGCGCGGTCACGGATCGGTCCCAGACGCGGGGTGTATTGTGTGTTGATCCGCACAGCCTCGGCCAATTCGCCGCGCACGCGGACATCGAATACGCTGCCGTTGACCGCCACCCGCGTCGCGGGCAGGCCCTGAAAATGGGGCGTTCCCGCCGAACAGGCGGCGAGCAACAGAAGGCAAGCCAAGCGCATCATGCCGCAGCTTTGCCGCAGAATGGTTAACAGAACCTTTCGGCTGTCAGTTGCGAAGAACTGCACCCAGTCGGCGCACGCCTTCCTCAATGGTTACTTCATCCGAGTTGGAGAAGCTGAGCCGGATGGTGTTTGCCCCGGTATCGTCAGGGAAAAAGGCATGCCCGGGCACAAAGGCCAGCTTGACCGTCTCAAGCGCACGCGCCAGCAGATCGGCCCCGTTGGTGCCTTTAGGCAAGGTCACCCAGACGAACATGCCACCTTCGGGCTTGGTCCAATGAACACCTTCGGGCATATGCCGATCCAGTGCCGCAAGCATCGCGTCGCGTCGGGCACCGTAAGCAGTGCGCAACCTTGGAATATGCGTTTCGAAACAGGTTTGCGCCACCTGATGCACTGCCATTTGGTTGATCGTCGCCGAATGCAGATCCGCCGCCTGCTTGACCAGCACCAGTTGCGAGATCACAGGTTTACGCGCAACGACCCAACCGACCCTCAGACCGGGTGAAAGTGTCTTTGAGAAACTGCCGCAATAGATCGTCCGGCAACCTTCAATGGACCCCTTGCGGGCCTGCTCCAGCGCAAGGATTGGCGGGATCGGCTCTCCATCATAGCGCAGGGCTTGATAGGCCCCATCCTCGATCACGGCGCAGTCCAGATCTTCGGCTAGATCAAGCAGAGCCTCCCTGCCGCGCCGATCCACGGTCTCGCCCGTTGGGTTGGCGAAATCGGCGGAGAGATAGGCGAATTTGATCGGACTGCCTGCGGCGGCGGCCCGGTACTCCGCAGCTCCGCGGTTGCCGTTGACGGTCAGCTGGTCAAAGCGCGGCTCATAGGCGTCGAATGCGTTGAGCGCGCCCAGATAGGTGGGCCAACCGACCATCGCCGTATCGCCCGGGGACAGAAACAGTTTGCCCAGATAGTCCAGCGCCTGCTGCGAGCCGGACGTGATCAGGATGTTGTCGATGTCGCACTCGACCCCAATGCTGTGCATATGGTCGACCAGCCACGCGCGCAGTGGCTCAAAACCTTCGCTGGTGGAATATTGCAGCGCTTGCGACTTCTGTTCCGAGCCAAGCGCATTCTGAAACGCCTCGGCAAATGCCTGCGCGGGAAACAGCGCCGGATCGGGAATGCCGCCCGCAAAGGAAATGATCCCGGGCTTGCCCAACAGCTTCAGCAACTCACGAATTTCCGAGGCTTTCATCCGCGATGCCCGCGTGGCGTATAGCTGATCCATTGGCTGCTCCTCTACTTGCCCGGATTTGCAGGCAGGCTAAGGGCGCGCCGATTAAAGTCAACAATGCTGACCTAATGTTTCAGCGAATGTGATTGCGGTTTCTTGAACGGGGGGTGGATACGTGGTCATATTAACTGACCAATTTCATGACGAGCTGCGATGCCTTTCCACAAAGTCCAGACCCAGAAACTGTCCAGCGCCGTGGTCAGCCAGATTGAACTGCTGATCTTGCGGGGCATCCTGCGCCCTGGCGAACGTCTGCCCCCCGAGCGGGAACTGGCCGAGCGGCTGGGCGTGTCCCGCCCATCCCTGCGCGAGGCAATCTCGGACCTTCAGGATCAAGGGTTGCTAACCGCCAAAGCCGGATCGGGCATCTATGTGGCCGAGGTTTTGGGTTCGGCCTTTTCACCTGCGCTGATCCGGTTGTTCGGCAGGCATGACGAGGCGGTGTCCGACTATCTTTCCTTTCGGCGCGACCTGGAAGGGTTGGCCGCAGAACGCGCCGCGCGACTTGGATCGGACAGTGATCTGAAGGTGGTGCAGGCCATCTTCGACAAGATGGAGGCCGCACACAAGCGCAACGCCACCGAGGACGAAGCCCATCTGGACGCGCAGTTTCACATGGCGATCATCGAGGCCAGCCATAACGTCGTCATGCTGCACATGATGCGATCCATGTTTGATCTGCTCAGACAGGGCGTCTTCTACAACCGGCAGATCATGTTCCAGCAGCGCACCACGCGCGACGCCATTCTCGATCAGCACCGAGCCATTAACACCGCCCTACAGGCGCGCGACCGCAAAGCGGCCCGGCAAGCGATCGATAAGCACCTCAGCTTTGTCGAGCGCTGCATGGCCGATCATCAGAAGGCCCGGCGCAACGAAGAGATCGCGCAGCAGCGGTTAAAGCATGAAACGGGGCAACTCTGAATGTTCATCGGCCATCTGCCCGGCGCTTACCTGATCTTTCGCGCGGCAACCCCCAACCTCGGCAAACTCGCCTTCACGGCAGCATTGATCGGTTCCGTGGCACCGGATGTTGATATTTTGTGGTTCTACCTGATCGACAATCGGGGACACCACCATCATTCCTACCTGACACATCGTCCGATCATCTGGGCCGGCTTTCTGGTGGTCGGATTGTTACTCCGGCATTGGGCTCCCAAATGGGGAACCGCGATACAGTTCTTCGGGATCGGCGGACTGGTTCATCTGGTTCTGGATTCGATCACCGGGCAAGTCGCCTGGCTATGGCCGATCTCGGATACCACCTATCCGCTGGTCACGGTGCAACCCACGCATTCACACTGGATTTTGTCTTTCCTCAATCACTGGACCTTCAAGGTCGAGATCGCGATTGCGGTGGTCGCCTTGATTATTTTGTTCACTGGATGGCGCCGATCTAGCAAAGGCACCTGAGCCTGCGAAACAAAAAAACCCGAGGGCCTACGACCCCCGGGTTCTTAGATCATCTGATCCGGCAATCAGTGCAGCTTTTCGCCCACATCGGAAATTGCCGCGTCAATCAGCTTGTTGGCGTGTGCCGCCGTCATCTGTTTGGCCAGCACAGCGTTTGCCGCCGAAACCGCAACGGTCACAGCCTGATCGCGCACTTCTTTCACCGCCGAAGCTTCAGCCGACGCGATCTGATCCTGTGCAGCCGCCAGACGGCGTGCGATGGACTTTTCCAGATCGACTTTGGCCTGCTCAGCCGCAAGCGCGGCATCGTCTTTGGCTGCAGCGACGATGGCATCAGCCTGTGTCTGCACTTCGCGCTGCTTACGTTCGTACGAGGCCAGCAGGCTGCGCGCTTCTTCGTGCAACGCGCGGGCTTCGTCGAGTTCCGACCTGATGCCTTCGGCACGGTTGTCCAAGGCGCCACCGATCATGCCGGGGACCTTGAAGTAGAACAGGACCGCGATGAAGACGATGAAGCCAAGTGTGACAACAAAGTCGGTGTTGCCAAGCGAGAAGAACGGACCGCTTGCGGCCAACGCAGGGCTGGCTGCGCCGACGGTCAGGATAAGGGCAAGAGTGTTCCGCATGTCACTTATCCTTTCATCTGCGCGTCGACGGCACTGTCGATGGCTTTGGCATCCGCCTCGCCTCCCAGTGCGGTGACCAGTTCAGCCGCCGTATCCTTGGCAACCACTTGAATGCTTTCCAGCGCACCGGCACGGATTTCGGCAATTGCCTTTTCCGATTCAGCCGCTTTTGCAGCGATTTCCGCGTCCGCCTTGGCAATTGCGTCATCCAGACCGGACTGGATTTCCGCGCGGGCTTCCGCTGCGATACGCTGTGCCTCAGACCGGGCATCGGCCAGCGCCTTGTTATAGGCCTCTTCGGCCTCGACCGCCTTGGCCTTCAGATCTTCGGCCGCAGCCAGGTCATTTGTAATGGTCCCTTGACGTTCAGCCAGGATTGCCGCGATGCGCGGCAAGGCCACGCGGGACAGGACCAGAAAGATGACGACCAGCGTGATGACCAGCCAGAAAATCTGGTTGGGGAACCAATCGAAGCAGAGCTGCGGCATCCCGATGGCCGACCCATAAGAGTCAACGCAGGTGCCAGCTACCTCTTCTGTAAGGGGTTCAGTCGCCATGATATCCTCCGTCGGAAACTTGTCTTTACAACAGGTGGGCCACTATGGCTTGGACCCACCTGCGCGTAAGGATCAGGTTCCGCAGATTAGACGGCGAACATCAGCAGCAGCGAGACCAGGAATGCAAAGATGCCCAGCGCTTCTGCGAATGCGATACCGATGAAGAGGGTTGCGGTCTGCGAAGCAGCCGCCGAAGGGTTGCGCAGGGCGCCGGCCAGGAAGTTGCCTGCAACGTTGCCCACCCCGATTGCGGCTGCGCCGGAACCGATTGCTGCCAGGCCTGCGCCGATGTGTGCGAGATCGCCTTCCATGATGTTTCTCCTTACGAATTGGAAGTTTCGATGTTGGGTGTTCGGACCTTAGTGCGACGGATGCAGCGCATCTTTCAGATAAACACAGGTCAGAATGGTGAATACGTAGGCCTGGATGAAGGACACGAGGACCTCAAGGCCGTACATTGCGGTAATCGCCAGAACCGACACGGGCGAGATCGCGGCAATCGCGGCAAAGCCTGCGAACACCTTGATCACCGCGTGGCCTGCCATGACGTTACCGGCAAGACGAATGGAGTGGCTGACCGGGCGTACGAAATACGAGATCAGCTCAATAATCGCCAGAACCGGGCGCAGCGCCATCGGTGCGCTGGAGACCCAGAAGAGGCCCAGAAAGCCTGCGCCGTTCTTGACGAAGCCCAGAACGGTCACGGTCAGGAACACGGCCAATGCCAGCGGGATGGTCACGGCGAAATGCGATGTGGTGGTGAAGGACATGGGCAGCATGCCCAGGAAGTTGGCGCAGACGATGAACATGAACAGGGTCATGACATAGGGGAAGTATTTGACGCCTTCCTTGCCGCAGATGTCTTCCAGCATCTTGTAGATGAAGCCATAGGCCAGTTCGGCCACCGACTGCATCCGGGTCGGAACAATCGCGCGCTTTGAGGTGCTGAGAACCAGCAGGGCAAAGATCGCCGCAATCGCCAGAAACAGCCACAGGGTCACGTTGGTGGGCGTGTACCATGCAATCGCACCGTCGCCGAACAACGGCTTGACGATGAACTGGTCCATCGGGTGGAATACCAGGCTGCTGCCTTCTGCTGCGGTGGTCTCGGTCGCCACGTTCAGTCCCTCTCGTCCTTCTCGGCCGCGCTTGCAGCCGCTTGTTTCTCTTGAACCTCTTTCGCGCTGCGGAGCATAACCTTCACGCCCGCGACAAGGCCCAGCAATGTGAACAGCACCAGAAAGATCGGGATCGTCCCGAGCAGGCTGTCCAGCCCGTATCCGATGCCAAATCCGATCCCCAGACCGGATACCATTTCGATGACCATCCTCCAGGCAAGCTCGCCGCCCGAGACGTCAGCGTCCGCACGGGGCTTTGGCGCTTTGGCCTTTTTCGCCGCTTCGATCTTGGCCTCAAGCTGCGCCATACGCTGCTTTTGGTCGTCATCGGTCACGGGCGCTTCCCTCGCACAGTCTTGGGTAGGGTGCTAAGGGGCAAGGGGCGCAGAGTCAACGGGGTTGAGGTCGCACTTATGGTGCGGTTAAGACTATGATTTTTATAATAAAAAATTCAGACGGTCGGAGTTGCGGCGATGTGCGGGGATGGCAGATCAAGCGAATTGGGTTGAATCCGTATATTCAACCTTTTGGTTGATCTTTGTTCCCCCTGTCCTCTTGCCAGCGTCTGACGATGCGCCCATCGATCAACAGCAGGCCCAAGAAAATAGCCGCCATGCCCAGCAGATGCTCGGGCAGCAGAACCTCGTCCAGAACCCAAGCACCCAGTACCAACGCCGACACCGGGGCGATCAGGGTCGGGGTCGACATATTGGTCGGCCCCGCCTTGGGCAGCAGCCAGTAAAAGACGATGAACGCCGCCGAAGTCAGAACAAATCCAATCATCAGAAGTGAGGCCCAGGTCTCGGCCCGGGTGATATGCGGCAGCCCGTCCTGCCACAACGCCAGTGGCGCAATCGCCAGCGTTGCGCCTGTCATGGCCAGCGCCACCAGAACCACCGGCTGCATATCCCGGAATGCACGGGCGAAGTTGAGAGAGAACGCATAGCAGACCGGTGCGAGCAGGGTGAGCAGAACGGCCCAGAACTCGGACGTCGCCCCCGATTGCAAAAGCGGCAGGGATAACACGACGATACCCGCAAATCCGCAGATCACGCCGAGTGATTTGAGCAGCGTGGCCCGCTCGCCCCCGGGCCAGAAATGCGAGACGATGACGGCAAAGGCAGGTGTTGTGGCGTTCACAATCCCGGCGACACCCGCGCCGATATGCTGCTGGCCCAGCGCGTAAAACGCAAATGGCCCCGCGTAGCTGAGCGCGCCAAAGCCCAACAGCCCCGCGGCCCGGCCCAGGGTCAGATGGACAGGCAGACGTCGACCCAGCACGTAGATCCAGCACCCAAGCGCCCCAAAGCCAACGCGCCCCATTGAAACAGACAGCGGCCCAAGCTCGCGCAGCAAAATGGCGTTGAACATGAAGGACATGCCCCAACCGATGCCGAGGATGCAAATCACCATCCAGTATTTCAGCGGCATCGTCACGCCCCTTGCCAGTTTCGGCGCAGCATGGCGTGGGTGCGGAAATTGTCAAACCGGTTCCTGCGTATTAGGAAAGAGCCATGTCCAACGACCTCGACACCGTGTTCGCTGCCCTCGCCGACCCCACCCGCCGCGCCATCCTTGCGATGCTGCTGGAGGATGACATGGCCGTCACAGATGTGGCCGAACCGTTCGAGATGTCTCTGGCAGCGATCTCGAAACATCTGGTTATACTGACAAGGGCCGGGCTGATCTCTCAGGAAAAGCGTGGGCGGGTAAAGTGGTGCAAGCTGGAACCCGACGCCCTGCGGGCGGCATCTGTGTGGATGCAGGGGTTTGGACAGTTCGAGCCGGTCAATCTGGACGCGTTCGAGCGGTTCTTGGAAACCGAGTTGCCGTCACCGGACGAAGCCTGAGCCTATCTGACAACAAAGACCGAGACTTTGGCGTGTTTGGCCAGGTAGCCCGCATGGCTCGAGAAAATGTGGTCCGTTATGCGCGGCGCATGTGTTCCGACCACGATCAGATCCGCACCGATCTCCTCGGCGGCGCGTGTCAGATCGCCATCCACCTCTGCGGCTACATCGACCGAATGGATGTTTCGGACGGCGACCTCCGCGCCGCTGCTTGCAGCAATTTCATCGCCAACCTCGTGCAATTTCGCCGCGACGGCAGAATCTGAATGTGTGATATCACCGCCTTGCGTTCCGGTGACGCTGACAATTGTGATTTTCGCCTTTTGCCACGCGGCCATCTTTGCCGCGACATCCATCGCTTTCCGGATTTCTGGCGGCAGATGGATGTCGACCGGGATCATTATGTGATTGAACATGGCTCTCTCCTCCTGACAGCAAGGCTAATACATTCAGGAATTGGAAACTTTGATCTACCTCATGATCCAGGCACCCAGCAAGAGGGTGTCGACAGCGACTTTGCGCCGCCGATTTCGAAAGTCATTCGGTCAGTGAAGCGGGCTCGGTCGGCGCTGGCTCTTCAGATTTCAACAGCAGTATCAACGCAACCGCTGTCAGAACGACGCCAACCAGCACCATCGCAGGCGGGGCCGGACGCCCCAGCGCAATTTCCCACAGGATAACCCAGCTGGGGATCAGGTAAGTATATGCCATCACTTTTGCCGAGGGCAGACGCAGGGCCGCGAACTGCACCAGCACAAAGCTGGCTGCCGTGGCGAAAACCGCCAGATACAGCAGACTGATCCAGACGATTGGGGCCAGGTTTGACCAATCGGTATTGCGAATGTCGGACCAGCCAACGATCGTGAGGATCACGCACCCGGCCACAAGTGTTCCAAACGCAAACACGACAGCCGACTCACCACGATTCAGCTTGCGGACCATTGGCGTATAAATCGCATGCATAAGGCAGCCCCAGAAGTATATGATCTCGCCCTGTCCGACCTCAAAGGCACGAAAGGCAAGCCAATCCGCGCGAAAGATCACCCACAAAGCTCCGGCGGCGCCGACTGTCAGCGCCAAAGCCATGCGCGGCGTCGTGACCTGGCGCAGCAACAGCCAGCCGGCAATCGCAGACATGACCGGGGTCAACGTGAACACAGCAGACGTGCTGACCGGGTCGGCAGTCTTCAACCCGTAGAACATCAGCACGAAATACGCCGAGAACAGCGCGCCCAGAACCAAATAACGCCAGGGGGCTTGCGCCGCGCTGCGCGGCAAGCCGGTGGAGACCACCGCCGCAACACCGATGATTACAGCGGCGATGAAGAACCGCCCTGCGGTGATGGCCATAGGCGCGATCTGATTGGCCACGATGGACCCCAACGAGAAACTGCCGGCCACCAACACCGAAAAAATTATCATGGCCAGATGGCCACGGGCGTGCGGCGTCACGGGTTCCAGCCTTTGGATTGTTCCTTGAGAAATGACAGGAAAGCCTGAACCTTGGTCGTGCGATGCAGATCCACATGCGTCACAAGCCAAAGCTTGCCGAACCACTCGGGCAAGGGATCGATGATCTCGACCAGATCAGGATCGCGTGTGGCCTCCTGCCGCGTCAAAAATCCGATCCCGGCCCCGGCCAGAACGGCCTCGCGCATGCAGAAGTTGTTGGTGCAGCGGAATGCGATGGCCGTGTCGGGCACATTCGCTCGCAACCAGCGGGAAAACGGGGCCCGGCTGTTTTCGTCATCGGTGCCGACGAACAGATGATCGGCAAACTCGTCGATGCTTTTGGGCTTGCCGCGCCGCTTGATGTAACTGGTGCTGGCATAGAGCCCGATCTCTTGCTGTATGAAGGGCTGAACAACATTGTCAGGCTGATCCGGTGCTGCACCTGCCCGAAGGGCCACATGCGCCTCGCCATATTCGAGCCTGAAAAGACGATCCCCGGTCAGGTATCGCACTATCAATCCCGGATGCATGGTTTGGAATTCCGACAAGACGGGCACAACCAACGGCGCCAGAGAAGCCAGTGATGTCACGACCAACTCGCCCGCGACATCGTCGCCGCGCCCTTTCATGCGGCCCACGAGCTGATTGAACTGATCCTCGGTCGCCTGCGCCACCCGCAAAAGATCCTCACCCGCATCGGTAGCGGTATAGCCACGGGCGTGGCGTTGAAACAGCTTCACGCCCAACCTTGCCTCGATCGCGTCGATGTGGCGAATAACCGTGGCGTGGTGCACGCCCAGAACCTCTGCCGCGCCGCTGACGGTTCCCATTCGGGCCACCTGATAGGCGGTACGCACTTCATCCCAATTGTCCATTGCATCTCTTTCACTGTGCAAATTCTAACAATGCCTGTTGGTATATCCGAGTTTTGTTCACATTCGCAATATTCATATTGGAAGCAGGAACAGACTCACACGGAACAAAGGAAACCTTCTCATGACCAAAACCATCCTGCATATCGACGCCTCGGCCCGTCGAACCGGCTCTGCCACACGCGAGTTGTCAGATCGTATCGTCAAACACCTTGGCGCATCACGCATCATCCGTCGCGATCTGGCTTCGCCCCTTCCGCTGCTGACCGAAGACTGGATCAACGCCAATTTCACCCCTGCAGATCAGCGGGACGAAGTTCAACGCGATCGGCTGTCCTTGTCGGACGAGCTGGTTCAGGAACTGCAGCATGCCGATACGATTGTCATTGGCCTACCAATCTACAACTTCTCGGTCCCTGCCGCGTTCAAGGCGTGGATCGACCTTGTCGCCCGTGTCGGAATGACATTTGCTTACTCAGAAGCTGGCCCCAAAGGCTTGTTGGAGGGCAAACGCGCCGTTCTTGCCATCGCCTCGGGCGGTACCGCCGTTGGATCGGAAATCGACTTTGCAACCAACTACGCCAAACACGTTCTGGGATTCATCGGCATTACCGATGTCGACGTTGTTGCCGCCGACAAGATGGCGCTGGACGCCGAAGGCGCGTTGAGCAAAGCACAAAAAGCGGTGTCCCAGCTTGCCGCCTGATTGACCTGCACCCCCTGAAACGTTCAGTCTGTCCCGAAACTGGTTTGGACAGGCTGGACGTTTTCAATGAAGAAAATTGGAATTCTGGGCGGTGTGGGTTGGGCCTCGACCGTCGACTATTATCGGGCAATCGCCGAAGGTGCGGGGCGCCATTTCGCCGAACGCGGTCACGGCTCGCCGCTGCCCATCCCCCCGATGACAATCGAATCCGTTACCCAGGCCAGAACCCGCGCCCTGCGCGGCGTGGCTGGTGACGAGGCCAGCTGGGCCGATTTCGACGCTGTGTTCCGCGACGCGCTATTAACCTTAGAAAACGCAGGATGCGATTTCGGAATCATTGCGTCCAATACGCCACACGTGCGCCTGCATGCGATCCGCCAGGGCGTTTCCTTGCCGATCCTCAGCATCTTTGACGCAACCGCAGAGGCAACGGCCAGCACCCGTGCCACAGCGGCTCTGGTCCTTGGTACAAGCGTAACGATGCAAGCCACCAATTATGCCGACCGGCTTGCGGACGAGGGTATCCGCGCAAATGAACGCCTTCCCGAAAGCGAGATCGCCGAGATGCAGGCGATGATCGACAGCGATTTCTATGGCGGCGCGTCCGAGAAAGCGCGCGACCGGCTTTTGTCTTTCTGCAACAAACACGCCGCGCCCGGCACCGCGATTCTCTTGGCCTGTACCGAACTTCCGCTGGCTTTCCCTGACCATCTGGACGACCCGGTATTCGAGTCCCAAGGCCATCTGTTCATCAACCCTTCCGCCGCTCATGTGGCTGCCGCGCTGAAACAAGCACTCGCAGAGCCATAAAGCGCCCGCCCCTTCTTCTGTTCAAAAATACCTCCGTCGGAGACACGCGCCGCAAGGCGCGTTCCTTTATGCCAACCAGCTGACCTCGCACCCGATCCGGTCTATAAACGCCATCAAATCAGAACGCGCCAAGGCCACGGTCCGATCATTGACCAGCGGGTGCATGTAGATCATATCCGCCTGCTGGGCCGCCGTGTCCATGAAGAACCGCACATCGTTCTGCACCCCGTTGATCATTGCCAACGGGCTGACCGCGCCAGGGCGAATGCCGAGGTTCTGCATCAGCCGGTCTGCCGAGCCGAAGGAAAAGTTCCCGATCCCCAGCTCTGTGCCCAGCGCCTTGAGGTCGATCTCACGGCTTTGTTCCAGCGTCACCAGATAATTCCGCTTTTTCTTGTCCCGCAGATACAGGTTTTTGAGCCGCAGCGCGTTTTCGCCTGGGACCATGAACTGATCCTCCACCGCCTTGGACTCCTCGACGGTGCGCAATGGCACATGGGTGTGCAGGCGATAAGCCAACCCCCATTCGTCCAGTTGCGCCAACAGCGCATCCGAGCTGAGCGGTAACGTATCCTGAAAGGCGGATGATGCGTCCATGAGAACCTCCTGTGTGACGCGCTCATCGCGCAACGGGCGCGCAAATTCAAGCCACGACAGGCGCGGTATTCGGTGCTAGCGTGCCGTCATGAAAGTCACGCGCAACACCCCGAACCAACTGATCCTGTCCGACACGCCGTGGTTCATCGGCATCATGCTGGTTTTCTTCATTCTGGCCTTCGTCGGAGCGGGGCTGTTTCTGGCCAGCGAGGGTGGCGAGGGTATTTGGTTTGGTATCTTCTTCGCTCTCTTTGGTGGCGGGATGGGGGTCGGAGCCTTCTGCGCATTTGTCCGGCGCGTACAGGTCATACTGGACCGCAGCAAAGGCAGCATCGTAATCCGCAGGCAATCGGTCTTTGGCTATGACGTGGTCGAACATGATCTGTCGAATCTGTCCCATGCCGAGATCGAAAGCACAGTATCGCGCAGCGACAAAGGCTCATCGACCCTCTATCGCCCTGTCCTGATACTGGATGAAGGTATGAGCGCCGGGCGGCATCCGATTGTCGAGGCATTTTCGAACGGACGCGGGGCACATGAATTGGTCGATGCGGTCAATGACTGGCTTCCTGCCCGACAGGACAAAGCCCAGATACAAGCCTGACGATCACAATATCCGACCATGTTCCAGCCAGCCCCTTTCGGTCGGTGTCACCATCGCGGAAAAGCAAGCGTCATATCGAGCCATGTCTTCGGTGGTCAGCTTGCCCTCCCACTTGTTGCTGGTGCCCGACGCGAAGAAATTCGCATAATCCTGAAACGCGCTTTTGAACCCGGGGGCCTGTGACGCGCGCCGCGCGTTTTCCTTCATCGAGCCAAAGCTTCCGGCCTTTGCGATATCTTCAATCAACGCCGGCTCGATCTCGGTCTCCATAATCCCGGCGAGCCGCGCCACCTGCCCCGGCAGATCGCGGCTAAGTTCGGCGTAATGCAGGAAATGGATATTAGGAAGGTGTCGATACTCCCAGAACGATCGATAATGATGGACAAATGAGGCCAGCGTCAGATCGTCGGTGCCTTTGGATGATGATGGTCGGTCAAGGAACATCGCGAAGGCTTCTGACATGTCCTCGGGGAACAGGTAATCCAGCCAGTCATCCTTCATGTTCGCTACGTGGCTGCGCATCGAGAAATGCACGTCAATCGGATGCCTATGGACCACAAGATAGGTTGCGTCTGGCGAATACGTGATCCCGTCGAGAGGTGTGTGGGTTTTGATGCACCGCCTGTGCGTCTGTGCGACCAGCAACTTGTACTGCTTTTCCCGGTCTCGGAATCCACAATCCAGCCAGGGCGAGACCTGATTGTCGTACACCCCAGGATCGGCAGTTTTGGTGATCAGCATACGCACCAGGGTCTGCGTCCACGTGGTTCCGCATTTGGGCGGCGTACAGACAATGATGTCATCCGGGCGAACATCAAAACAGGACCAGATGTCGGTGTTCGTGACTTCACCAACATAGTCTTCGGTGCGCTGCGGCAATGGCTGACTCATGACCAATCTCCAACCCTGACCCCGATCTCAGGACGCTACACCACCCGGCCATTTGCTCAAAGCGCCTGCCTTGACTCATGGGACCCGTCAGCGTAGATGACGCCCAAACATCCGGAAGAGACCATCCTTCCGGTCCCTTGAGTCATTCAGGGATCGCCCCCCCACCAGCGAGTTTCGCCCGTGGGGGCAATGCTATTTGGCATTACCCCCACGTCTAATTCAGTGGGAGGGGGCAATTGTGAATTTAACCGGTGTTTCTTATCTGAGAAGCGCCACCAGATAACCGGCTAAGGAGGCCGAAGGCATGTTTGAAAATCTATCCGAACGCCTCTCTGGCGTCTTTGACCGGCTGACCAAACAGGGCGCGCTGTCCGAAGAGGACGTCAAGACCGCCCTGCGCGAGGTTCGGGTTGCTCTGCTTGAGGCTGACGTCTCGCTGCCGGTTGCCCGCGAATTCGTCAAGAAGGTGCAGGAACAGGCGACCGGACAGGTGGTCACCAAGTCGATCACCCCCGGTCAGCAGGTCGTCAAGATCGTGCATGACGCGCTGGTCGATACTTTGCGCGGCGAGGATGATCCCGGCGCGTTGAAGATCGACAACCCGCCTGCCCCGATCCTGATGGTTGGTCTGCAAGGCTCGGGTAAGACAACCACCACCGGTAAGCTGGCGAAACGCCTGAAAGAGAAAGAGGGCAAAAAGGTCCTGATGGCCTCGCTGGACGTCTATCGCCCGGCGGCGATGGATCAGCTGGCGGTTCTGGGCACGCAGGTCGGCGTCGATACGCTGCCGATAGTGCCCGGCCAGAAACCCGTCGATATCGCCAAGCGTGCCAAGCAGCAGGCCACGTTGGGCGGCTATGACGTCTATATGCTCGACACCGCGGGCCGTCTGCACATTGACGATGTCCTGATGGACGAGGTCGAGCAGGTCCGCAATGCAGTTGACCCGCGCGAAACCCTGTTGGTGGTTGACGGTCTGACCGGTCAGGTCGCCGTTGAAGTGGCCGAGGAGTTCGACGCCAAGGTCGGCATTTCCGGCGTGGTCCTGACCCGGATGGACGGCGACGGGCGCGGTGGTGCAGCGCTGTCGATGCGCGCGGTTACCGGCAAGCCGATCCGCTTTGTCGGTCTGGGCGAGAAGATGGACGCGCTGGAAACCTTCGAGCCAGACCGGATCGCCGGTCGTATTCTGGGCATGGGCGACATCGTTGCTCTGGTCGAAAAGGCCCAGGAAACGATGGAGATGGAACAGACCGAGCGCATGATGAAGCGCATGGTCAAAGGTCAGTTCAACATGAACGACCTGAAAATGCAGCTGGAGCAGATGATCCAGATGGGCGGCATGCAGGGCATGATGGGCATGATGCCGGGCATGGGCAAGATGGCCAAGCAGATGGATCAGGCCGGGCTGGACGACAAGATCCTGCGCCAGCAGATCGCCATGATCCAGTCGATGACCAAACGCGAACGCGCCAATCCCCAGCTTTTGCAGGCGAGCCGTAAAAAGCGGATCGCTGCGGGTTCGGGGATGGAGGTCAGCGACCTAAACAAGCTGCTCAAAATGCACCGGCAGATGTCGGACATGATGAAAAAGATGGGCAAGATGGGCAAAGGCAAGATGCTGAAACAGGCCATGAAGGGCATGTTTGGCAAGGGCGGCCCCTCGCCAGAGGAAATGGCCGCAGGCATGGACCCCAAGGCGCTGGAACAAGCCGCAAAGGCGATGGGCGGCAAGATGCCCGGCATGCCCGGAATGGGCGGCGGCATGGCGCTGCCTCCGGGTCTGAGCGGGTTCGGGAAGAAAAAGTGACGCCAGCACGCTGCACCCAGCCCCCGTCCGGAAAGGCGGCGATGGCAGCAGCGCAATATCGCGCGGCCCTGCCGGTCATTGAGACCCGGCGGCTGGTCTTGCGTGCGCCCACTCTGGACGACCTGCCGGTATGGACGTCGATCTGCAAGGACAGCTTTGGCGATACCGAACAGGACGCCTGGACCGAGTTTTCCTATTATACATCCGGCTGGCTTTTGCACGGTCACGGCCTGTTTGCGGTCACTCTGGCTGAGGGTGGCGAAACCGTTGGGTTCGTCATTCTGGGGCTGGAATGGGACGATCACGAGCCCGAGCTGGGATATTTGTTCAGCGCCCAGCATCGCTTGAAGGGTTACGCCACCGAAGCCTGCGCCGCCGTGCGTGACTTTGGCTTCGAATTGCTTGGGTCTGGCCAGTTCGTAAGCTATGTGTCGCGATCCAACACGCGCTCGAACGCTCTGGCACAGCGGCTGGGTGCGTCGCGCGATACGGCCGCCGAAGCCGCGTTTGGTCCGGACCAGCATGTCTGGCGCTACAACGAGGCGCCGTCATGAATCTCGCGATGTCCATCCCAACCGTTGAGACCGAACGCCTGATCATGCGCGCACCTTCCGAGGCTGATTTCGAGGCCGAAGCCGAGTTCTTTGCCAGCGACGCCTCGCATTTCGTGGGCGGGCCAAAGCGCCCCGATGAGACATGGCGCGCGATTGCCATGCTGCTGGGGCATTGGGCGATGCGTGGCTATGGGTTCTGGGGGGTCGAAGAGAAAGACACCGGAACGTATGTCGGGCGTGTAGGTCTCTGGTTCCCGCACAGCTGGCCCGAGCCGGAAATCGGCTGGACCCTTATGAACCACGCAACCGGCAAAGGCTATGCGACCGAGGCTGCACTGGCAGCGCGTGCTCACGCTTATGACGTGCTGGGCTGGGAAACCGCAATATCGCTAATTGATCCGGACAATCTGGGCAGCAAAGCCGTTGCTGAACGGCTGGGCGCCCGGTTCGATTACACCTACGAACACCCCGCATTCGGAACGATGCACGTCTGGCGGCACCCGGCGCCAAGCGATTTGGTGAATGGCGGGATGGAGGCCTACGCATGACCTCGTTCACGATCCCCACCGTCGTAACCGACCGCCTGATCCTGCGCGCGCCGCATCTGGACGATCTGCCCGCGATGACCGCGTTCTTCGCCACCGAACGCAGCCATATGGTGGGCGGACCTAAAGACGCCCTTGAAAGCTGGAGCTCATTGTCAAACCGGTTGGGTCATTGGGCGCTGCGCGGCTATGGCCTGTGGCACCTGACCGAAAAGACCAGCGGAGCGTTTGTCGGCTGGGCTGGTATGATCTACGTTCCCGGCTGGGCTGAACCCGAACTCGGCTGGACGCTGATGGAAGAAGCCGAAGGCAGGGGTCTGGGGTCCGAGGCCGCCGCCGCCGCACGTGACTATGCAGCCCGGCATCAGGGTCTGAATGGGGTGATTTCGTACATCGCCCATGCAAACGATCGCTCGCGCGCGTTAGCAAAGCGTATTGGCGCAACGCTCGAGCTTGAGAATGCCGAGCTTCTGGGAAAACACGCCCAGATCTGGCGCCACCCGCAGATCGACTTGACCACCGAAAGGACCGGCCAATGACCAACCCCGTGACCCAGGCCGCCGCGCTGTTGAAGGACCACCGCGAAAGCATCGACCGGCTGGATGCGATCCTTGTCTACACGCTGGGCGAGCGATTCAAGCACACGCAGGCTGTGGGCAAACTCAAGGCCGCACACGACCTTCCCCCGTCCGATCCCTCGCGCGAGGCCGCGCAGATCGCACGGTTAGAAGACCTGGCGAAAGAGGCCGATCTGGATCCCGATTTCGCCAAGGCTTTCCTGAACTTCATCATTCAGGAAGTCATCCGACACCATAAGAAACATCAGAACTAAACCGGCACCACGCCGGATACGCCATTCAAAGGAGATACCACCATGGCAATGAAAATTCGTCTCGCCCGCGGCGGCTCGAAAAAACGTCCCTTCTATCGCATTGTTGCGGCTGACAGCCGTATGCCCCGCGATGGCCGTTTCATCGAGAAACTGGGCACCTACAACCCGCTGCTGCCGAAAGACAGCGAAGAGCGCGTGAAAATGAACATGGAGCGCATCCAGTACTGGCTGGATCAGGGCGCACAGCCCACCGACCGTATCGCGCGCATGCTGGAAGCTGCCGGCGCCCGTGACAAGGCCGAGCGCAACAACCCCAACAAGGGTACCCCGGGCAAGAAAGCTCAGGAACGCGCGGAAGAGAAAGCAGCCAAGGCTGCTGAAGCTACTGAGGCGGCGGCTGCAACGGCTGAAGAAGCTGCGGCAGAAGAATAAGCAGGCGGGCGCGTGCGGGATCAGACTTTTTCCGACGATTTTCGCACGCAGTTCGATCTGTTGATGCGGCTCCGGCGCGATGTGCGCCGGTTTCGCACCGATCCGGTGGACGAGGCAGTGCTGACGCGCTGCCTCGACGCATTTCGACTGGCCCCATCGGTGGGGCTGAGCGAACCCTGGCGCGTGATCCGCGTCGAAAGTGAGGCCGCGCGCAACGCGGCACTGAAAAATTTCCAAACCGCAAACGAGCAGGCGCTGGCCGGATATTCCGGCAACAGGGCGCAGCTGTACAGCCAGTTGAAATTGTCGGGCATGCAAGAGGCCCCGGTTCAGCTTGCCGTGTTCTGCGACGATGCCACCGACAAGGGACAGGGTCTGGGTGCGGGCACCATGCCCGAGATGCGGCGCTATTCGGTCGTCTCGGCCATCACCCTATTCTGGCTGGCGCTCCGGGCCGAAGGGTTGGGGCTGGGCTGGGTGTCCATTCTGGACCCCGCTCAATTGGTGCGGGATCTGAGCGCACCGGACGACTGGCACATGATCGGCTATTTCTGTGTCGGTTGGCCCGAAGACCTGTCAGACACGCCAGAACTGGAACAGGCAGGTTGGGAAAACCGCAACGACACTCTGACAATCGAGGTGCGATAGGCGGATGTTCGGGCTAATTCGACTTCCCATCCTGTTGCTGATCGCCTTTATTGTCGGCGTGTTCTTTGAACGTTCAAATCAACGCGAAGCGTGCGAGGCGCGCGGGCAATGGCAAGATGGGCTATGTGTGACGGATGAGCCAAATGAGTGATCTGATCTGCGTCGGCAGCATTGCAGGCTCTTACGGCGTGCGTGGCGAAGTTCGTCTGAAAAGCTTTTGCGCCGTGCCCGAAGATATCGAATCCTACTCGCCCCTGACTGACGAGAAGGGCAGCGAACGCTACCCTGTGGTCCTGACCCGCCCGATCAAGAACGGCTTCGCGGCGCGGCTGGGGGGTATTGAGACCAAAGAACAGGCTGACGCCATCAATGGCCTGCGCCTCTTTGCGCGGCGCGATCAACTGCCGTCTTTGCCCGATGACGAGTTTTATCACACCGATCTGATCGGGCTTGAGGTTTACGACACCGGCGGCACGCTGCTGGGCCGGGTGAAAGCGGTACAAAATCATGGCGCGGCGGATTTGCTGGAACTTCATGGGCCGGGGCTGAAATCAACCGTTCTGCTGCCCTTCACGCTTGAAGTTGTGCCAACGGTCGATCTGGAACAGCGTCGCATCGTCGCCGACCCGCCTGAGGGCCTGATGTAATGCGAAAGGTGTTGCTGCATCTGGGTCTTCACAAGACCGGCACGACGGCAGCGCAGTCCTTTCTGTACGAAAACCGCCAGCTGATCTGGCGGCATCATGCGCTTGTCCTGCCCTTTCGAACCCGAAAACTGGGCCTGTCGGATGCGGCAACCCGGTACTCGGTCTATGGCACGCACAGTACGCTGACCGAATTCTCCAACCCTACACGCAACCTGCTGGCCGATCTCGATTTCGGTGAAAAGCGCGGACTGATCCTGAGCGAAGAGAACTTCTCGGGCCTTCGACCCAGCCGCAATGTGGCCGTGGGTTACGAGGCTGCGCCCGAGTTGGCGGCCTGTCTGGTCAGCCTGATCCGCAACCGGTTTGTGGACGAAGAGCTCGACATCACGCTGTATTATTCTCTGCGGCAGCGGACCGAATGGTTGCGCAGCCTTTGGGCTCATGACCTGCAACGCAGCCGGCTGTTGCAGGATTTCGACGCGTTTCAGACCCGGATGCGCTCCGTCCCATCGCCCGAAGACGCCGTCGAGGCGATCCGCGATCGCCTGCCAAACGCGCAGGTCCGGTCTGAATGGCTGCACGACCTGCAACAACATCCGCTTGGACCGGGCGCTCCCTTTGCCGCGTTTCTGGACCTGCCGGACCCTGAAGCGCAGGAATTGGTCAGGCCCAAACGCAGGAATTCGGCCCTGCCCGTTGAGGCGTTGGCCGAGATATTGGCGTTGAACCGATCCAACCTGGACGAACCCGAATTGATCCGGCAAAAGCGTGCCCTTGTTCAATCTGCCCGGAAAGACCCGATCGGCATCACATGACAGACCAACCCGGAAAATCACACGGCCGCAAGGCGATCCGCCCTACGCTGAAACCGCGCGAGTTGATGACCCCGACACCCGATCTGCATGGTGTCTGGAAGGCCAAGGTCATCACACTGTTTCCTTCGGCCTTTCCCGGCGTGCTTGGCGAGAGCCTGACCGGTAAGGCGCTTCAGGACGGGTTGTGGCAGTTGGAAACCGTCGACCTGCGGCCGTTCGGTATCGGCAAGCACCGCAATGTTGATGACACGCCCGCAGGTGGCGGCGCAGGAATGGTTTTGCGCGCGGATGTTCTCGGCGAGGCGATCGAGCATACGATGGCAGGTGTTCGCGGCAATTGGCCCTTGATCTATCTCAGCCCGCGCGGGCGGCCCATGAACCAGCAAATGATGCAAAACCTGGCGCGTTGCGATGGTATGACCCTGCTGTGCGGTCGGTTCGAAGGTGTTGATGAGCGCGTGCTGGACCATTACGGCGTTCAGGAAGTCTCGCTGGGCGATTTCGTCATGACCGGCGGCGAGATTGCGGCGCAGGCGCTAATCGACGCCACGGTGCGACTGATCCCCGGTGTCTTGGGCAATCAGGCATCAGCGGAAGACGAGAGCTTTTCTTCCGGACTTTTGGAGCATCCGCAATATACGCGGCCCGCTGACTGGAAAGGGCGCGCGATACCAGAAGTCCTGATGTCGGGCCATCATGGACGTATCGCGGAATGGCGACACGAAATGTCCGAACAGATCACCCGTGAACGGCGGCCGGATCTGTGGGAATCCTACGTGAACGCATGCGACAAAGCGGCGGACTGACCCAGCTTCGTGTGGCCGACAAGTCGCATGTTGAGGCTTTCTGACCGCACCGCTTGAAGCTGATCGTTTCCGAAAATACTCGTCTATTAGATGTTGCCGTGGGCAATTTGAGTATCAACGCATAACAGGCTGTAAAATGAAAAAAATCTTGTGCTTGGCCGTGCTTGCCGTTTCGGCGTGCACCACCAAACCCCTTGGAATGTCGGTGCCTACCCAGGCTGGCCACAATCTGCACTCGGCCCGCGTTGCGGTTCAGTCTTGCTCGACCGAGGCGGATATCGGCGGCGACAGCGCTGTGATCGGCGCCTACGCAACCGGCATCCTTCTGACGACGCCACTGATCGGTGCCATCGTCGGTTACAACACACAGGACTCGGTGCGCGCGCAGGGTGAGATCGACCAGGTCGACCGCTGTATGACCCGGCAGGGCTTTGAACGCCGCAATCTGACGGATGGCGAGCAGTTCTGGCTGAACGATGCCCATGGAGAAGAGCGTGTCAGACGGCTGGATCACCTTGTTGGTGGCGGCACGATTGAAACCTATGGTGCGCCAAGGGCCTAAGAGGCCCCGGCCTTCCATCGCGCCCAAATCTCGGGCGAGCCGTTAAAGGTGTTGATGTCAACTTTCCCTTGCACGCCCGGCACCAAACCGGTGCCGGTATATTGCCAGAAGCGCCAGACGGTCCGGGGATAGACCTCGCGCGGATGACCCGCGACCGAGCGCAGCCAGAATTCGGTTTTCGGCAGACGGCCGATATCGGTATCCTCGAAGAAATCAACTGTCGTGTAGACAATCGGTCGACGACCGTAATGGCGCTCAAGAATGTCCAGGAACCGCTGCGCCTCGGCCCGGATTGTTCGGCCATCCGGGCGTAAAGTGCAGGTTTTGGAATGCGGCGTCCATTCCATGTCCAGAACATGTGGCAGATCGGCCCCCCTGGGCACGTTCTGGATGAACCACCGCGCCTGTTCCGCGGCCGGTCGGCAGAAATAGTAATAGTGGTATGCTGCCCAGGGCACCCCAGCCGCCTGCGCGCCCCGGCGATGATCTTCGAACAGCGGGTCGGAAAAGTCGCCGCCTTCGGTGGCTTTGATGAAGGCAAAGCTGACCCCCGACGCCTTGGCCGTACGCCAGTCGATCGGACCCTGCCAGCGCGACACGTCCAACCCATGCACAGGGTAGAGCCCGGGATGCCGCCCCTCCCACTCATGCGGGTCCGCGTCTCCAAAATCGGGATAGATCACCGATGGCGCGGTTGCATCGGCGAACGCCAGCGGATCAACGGCCTGCGGCTGCGGCCCGCGCCGCCCGCAGGAGACCAGCGCAATGGCCAAAAGGGCCAGCAACATAGCTTTATGCATCATCTGTTCCTGTATCTGAAATCTGCTCTTGTAATTGCTCTCAGAATGCCTGATTGGCGGCGCAAGGCAACGGTGCAATTTTCAGACGGCAAAAACCCACCATCAGGCACCGATGTTATTGGCAAATTGGGCTTGATCCCTGTCCGCAAATTCCTTAAACGAGCGCAATCCGGTGCCGCACAGTGCGACTCCGGTGTTTTGGTTTGCATCATGGCGAGACGCCCGGCTTTCTTCTGCAGGGGCGCGGCATGTCAGACCGGACCAAAGGAACATTCGATCTGACCTCTGGCGGGCTGCACGCAGGACCCGGTGAAGACCAAGAGCTCTCAGGCCGTGCCCAAACTTCGTGGACCAACCACGAGCAGATAGGAGTAACTGCGATGGACCTGATCGCACAGCTTGAGGCGGAACAGATTGCCGCCCTGGGGAAAGACATCCCCGATTTCAAAGCCGGAGACACCATCCGTGTCGGCTTTAAAGTGACCGAAGGGTCACGTACCCGCGTGCAGAACTACGAAGGCGTCTGCATCGCGCGCAAAGGTGGCAGCGGCATCGCCGGTTCGTTCACCGTCCGTAAAATTTCGTTTGGCGAAGGCGTGGAGCGTGTGTTCCCCCTGCATTCGACCAACATCGACAGCATCACCGTTGTCCGCCGTGGCCGCGTCCGTCGCGCCAAACTGTACTATCTGCGCTCGCGTCGCGGTAAATCCGCACGTATCGCAGAGGTTACCAACTACAAGCCCAAAGCTGGCGCCGAAGCGTAAGGAACGGAAAGATGAAAAAAGACATCCATCCCGATTATCACGTCATCGACGTCAAAATGACCGATGGCACCGTTGTGCAGATGAAATCCACCTGGGGTGCCGAAGGCGACCAGCTGGCTCTGGAAATCGACCCCTCCGTGCACCCTGCATGGACCGGTGGTTCGTCGCGTCTGATGGACACTGGCGGCCGCGTGTCGAAGTTCAAAAAGAAATACGAAGGTCTGGGTTTCTGAACCTGAACCCTTCGAATTGGAGAAGCCGCCCACCGGGGCGGCTTTTTTCTTGGCTGGGGGCTATTGTGTAAACCGCGCCACACGAACTTGGCAGGCGGTTTGAAACTCGGGCTTTTGCTCAGTGGTCCATTAAAGCAGCTTCGCCTTATTTCCCCGGATCAAATTGCATTGGCCCAGACCCTGCCCTTGAGGCCAAACCAACCGCACCTCAAGCCTTATTTCCGTGTCAGTTTTGCGGCCTCATGCAGCGGCGGAACAGGTCCACGCAGCAGGAATAGCGACAACACCATCGCGGTCAGCGCGGCCAACGCCCCGACCAGCATGGCGCTGTCAAAGGCGTTGTCTTGCAAATCGCGCAAAGCCTGTGCCAAGGCGGCCCCGGATTGCGGATCAAGTTCGGCGATCAAACCCTGAATCTGGCTGGGCGTTCCATGTGTCAGCGCGTGGGCCAAATCCTCGCGCTGCGTTGATCCGTCTGGCAATGCAGCAATCACTTCGGACAAGCCAGCGCGGATGGTCCGGGATTCAGCGACACCTCCAACAACCGCGCCAATGGTTGCCCCAAAGTACAGGAAGGCGTTGATGACGCCCGAGCCCTGCCCCATATGCTCTTCCGGCAACAGGCGCAGACCCAGCCTCGGCAGCAAAGAAAACCCGATGCCCAGCCCGATCCCGACGATCACCAGTTTCCACCAGAATTCCGCATAGCCCGTGGTCGACGTTGTCGTTGTCAGCAGCAGTAGACCGCAACCCATGAACCCCATACCCAACAGCACAGGCCATCTGAAGCTGTACGGCGCCAGAAAGCGCGGTGCGGTGACCGACACCACAAACATGCTGAGGCTCAATGGCATGATCGCGGCACCGGCGGTCACAGACGAATAGCCGAACGCATCGGGCGACTGCACGAAGGTGTTGAAATAGACAAAAAAGCAAAACAGCGTGAAGCCGGTAAAGAACATTCCGGCCGCCGCCATAAAGTACCGTGGGTGGCGGAAATATCGCAATTCGATCAACGGATCATCGCTGCGGCGCGCGGTGATCACCAACGCGACGGCTGCGATAGCCGATATTCCCAAGGGCACAAGCGTCAGCGCACTGCCCCATCCCTTGCTTTCTCCATTGCTCAGCGCAAAAGACAGCGGCCCCAGTAGCAGAACCAGCGCGATTGCCCCCGGTAGGTCGAATTCAGCACCGCTCTGGCGCGTGTCCGGCACATAGCCACGTTTATGCACGCGCAACCCGATCACAAAGGCGACCACCAGCAGCGCAAGGTCAGTCGCAAACACGCCGCGCCAACTGAGGTAATGCGCGAAGGAACCACCGACGATGGGCCCTACTCCGATGGCAAGCCCGACAATCGCACCCCACGCCCCGGTGACGCCCGCCCGCTTTTCCTCGGGCGTCGCGGCGGTCAACAAGGACAGCGAGGTTCCGAACAACGCAGCCGCCCCCGCACCCTGCGCACCGCGACCGATCAAAAGCATCGCCGTGTCCTGAGACAATAGGACCGAAGTCGAGCCGATGGCAAAGACGATCATGCCAAAGAAAAAGACACCCATCTTGCCGGTTATGTCGCCCAACCGACTGACAATGGTGACCAGCGCCGCACTGACCACGGTGTAGATCGCCATCACCCATTGCAGCCCTGAAGGGGTCAGGTCGAACTCGGCCTTGAGGTTTGGCAGAATGGTCGCGACCGCAGTTGTGTTGAACCCGACCACCATCATGCAGATCGCAGTCATTGCCAGGACAACTCTGGCCCCTTTCATGTCGGATGTATCTTTGGCGCTTGCTGTTGACATCACCTCACCTTCGGGACCGTTTTGCGTTCCTTGATCTGAATGGACCCCGGCACTGCCTGTCGTCGCCGAGTGTCCCTTTCGCGTAACTTATAGACGGCGCAGCAAATTTTGTCGCCGTCAACTGGCGCAGAGCGATCAAAAATCACGCGCAGCACCTCAAATCCAGAAGGTCAAAGCCAACGGCAACACCACAATCGTCGCCAAGGTCGAGACCAGAATGAACCCCGCCACATCCGGTCCGTATTCCGGCACGTGCTGGTCGATGAACAGATAGGTCGCCACTGATGACGGCATCAGGCAGCACAGGATCAATGCACCGCGCTCTGCACCGGTGAACCCGAACAGCCACACAAGAACGCTGGCGATGACAAGCGCCATGACAAGGTGCAAAGCAGTCAACAGCACGGCCCGCCCGAGGCTGCTTATACGCAAGCTTGCCAAGGTGTGGCCGAGCGTCAGCAACATCAGCGGGATCGACAGGCCACCGAGGATATCAAAGGACTTGGCAATCGGCTGCGGCAGGCTCTGCCCCGTGGCCATCAGCAACAGAGACAGGATTACCGCATAAATGATCGGCGACGTCGCCAGCTTTCTGGCCGAGAATGAACCTGCCGGGATCCACATCCCCAACGTGAAAATGCTGATCAGAACAACCACCACGAATGCCATCGTATAGGCCATTCCAGCGTCGCCCAACGCCAGCAATGTGATTGGCAGTCCGATATTGCCCACATTGCCATGCATCAACGGCGTCAGGAATGCGCGAACCGGTAAGCGCAGCGCTTTAAGGGCCGCGAATCCGAGCACCCCGAATCCTGCAACGGCCAGCGCAGCAGCGCTCATCATGTCCAAAAAGTTCCCGACCGCCAGATTGGTTGTGGATAAATGCGAGATGATCAAGGTCGGGTAACCGACCTTCGACACGATGCCGCCAATCACCTTGTTGTCGAAGGGGGCCTTGGTCACGGCCAGGCAGTATCCGACGCCTGCACAGATCAAAACCGGCAGTACCACGTTCAGAACATTGAGAAACAAGTGATCCACGTTACGCCTTCCCGTTGCCTGCGCTCAGACTGAGCGGTCGTCTTGAATTTGACAACCGCCTGTTTTCGGCACTACCTGCACAGCAAAACCCCGAACCGCAAAGGTGGATATTGCCACAATCGTAGGCTCAGAGTTCTTCCCTTCCCACCCGACACAACATATAGTGGGTCGCAACAACGTGTGGGGAAGCACGGCGGGACTTGGGAATACAGGCATGGCACATATCATCGTAGTGGGGAACGAAAAGGGCGGCGCGGGAAAATCGACCGTTTCAATGCATGTCGCAACCGCACTGGCGCGTCTGGGCCACAAGGTCAGTACGCTGGATCTGGACCTGCGCCAGCGCAGCCTGGGCCGGTATTTCGAGAATCGCGGGAACTTTCTGAATGGCTCCGAGGTTGCGCTTCCCAGCCCCCGCCACCATGACCTGCCCGAGATCGACGCCAGCAAGCTGGGACCGGGTGAAAACATCTATGATCACCGCCTGTCTGCCGCCGTGGCCGAGCTGGAAAGCGACAGCGACTTTATCTTGATCGACTGCCCGGGATCACACACGCGCCTGAGCCAGGTGGCGCATTCCCTGGCCGACACATTGATCACCCCGCTGAACGACAGTTTCATCGATTTCGACCTGCTGGCACGGATCGACACGAAGGGTGAGAAAATTCTGGGCCCGTCGGTTTATTCCGAGATGGTCTGGAACGCGCGGCAGTTGCGCGCTCAGGCCGGGCTGAAACCCATCGATTGGGTCGTTGTGCGCAACCGGGTCGGTACCCAGCGCATGGTTAACAAGGAAAAGATGCAGCGTGCGATCGAGATGCTGTCGCAACGCATCGGCTTCCGCGTGGCCTCGGGCTTTTCCGAGCGGGTGATCTTCCGCGAACTGTTCCCCCGGGGCCTGACCCTGTTGGACCTCAAAGATATCGGGGTCAAGCAGCTTAACATCTCGAACATCGCTGCGCGTCAGGAACTGCGTGATATGATGAAAGAGTTGAGCCTGCCGGGCGTCGAGATCGACTTTTGATCCGAACAAACACCTTCAGGCACATCACCTTTGAGGCGGGACATTTTCTGGTGTCAGCACCTGAACCGTCGAGATCGGTGTTTCTATTTGGCTGGATGAAAGTTGATGAAACTCTAGGAAAGCGTCAAAGGCGTTTCTTATGTCCAGCTTCAGATCGTGGTGCAGAACAAAGTCCAATTGCTGCCTTCGGATCAGTTCCCGATTTTCCTGATCAAGATCGTGGGCCACGTAGACATCCGGCCTCAGCCCGTTGTCATCAAGCGCTTTCAAGATCGATCGGTTGCCACCGCCCATCGAATAAACGGCGCGCAGATCAAGCGCGCTGTTTAACGCGGTCGACAAAACTCTGGAGGTTTCAAAATCGACGCCACTGCCGCCTTGTACTGAAACAATTCGCAAACGCGGACACCGGACTGACAAGGCGTCGACAAAAGCTGTCTCTCGCTCTTCTTCTCCAAGAAAGCGTTCATGGCTGCGCGTGGCCAAGACAGCTCCGGACGCATCACCGACCGACTTGGCAACAAGGTAGGCAGCCGTGCGTCCCGCGCCTGCGTTGTCCAGTCCGGTATATGTAATCCGGTCAGTTTCGCAGATATCCGTCACCAATGTGACTACGGGAATGCTGGCCGCCGACAATCGGTTCACCATTGCTCTGATCTTCGGGGTGTCCCGCGCCTTCAGGCACACGCCTTGGCTGCCGCGTTTCAAGATCCGCTGCAAGGCACCAACAACTTCGTCTTCTTCCATAATTTCCTGCTGCAGAAACCGAGGGCGGCAAACCGCGCTTCCGATCTGAGGAAGAATTGCTTCTGCTGCGGCTTTCACTTCGCTGCTAAATCGGCGCGGTGCTTCCACGACAAAATCAAAAAACAGGCGTCTCCCTCGGGCGGCAAGTTGAGCTTCTTGCGCAATCAACTCATTGACCGCCGCCGTCACCCGCAGCTTTGTCTGCGGACTTACATGCGCCCGGTCATTGAGGACCCGGTCAACCGTTGCGGTCCCCAACCCGGCCTGTCTGGCGATTTCTTTAATTGGAAAACGATGTGTCATTTGATGTGTTTCTGATGTGTTTTTGCGCTCAAATCAATCGCTGTACCGCTATTCTGATCGTAACCGAGGGAGAAGCCGCCATGGTTAGCACCAACTGCGACAATATTCGCTACTATGACCCAGAAGCCTGCGATCTCAGCGAATTCGCAGCACTTATAGACCAGCGCGTTGCGCCTGAATCCGTTCCCCATGCTGCTGCGATCGAAAAGAACGTGCCGATCTATCATGTGGAAGACATTCAACCCTTGTTGAATGACCCTTCTAAACGCCGAACCATTCTGGGTGAATGGGCGCAGGTTTTTCAAACAGGTGCCGGGGTAATTGCCCTCAAGGGTGCCTATGCAGATACGAGCGTGATCGATGAGGCGACCTCAATTTTCGAGGACGTCATCGCCAAAGAGAAATCGGCCGCGCTGGGCGGCGGTGATCATTTTGCAGCGTCCGGAGCTAATGACCGGATCTGGAACTCACTCCAAAAATTGTGCGAGTTCGCACCGGGCGTCTATATGCGCTACTTCGCCAACACTTCGATCGCAGCGGTTTGCGAGGCATGGCTTGGCCCCAACTACCAGATGACGGCGCAGGTCAATCTAGTTCATCCCGGTGGTGCAGCGCAGCAGGCGCATCGCGACTATCATCTGGGATTTCAGACCGCCGCGATCAGCGCCAGCTATCCGACGCATGTCCATGACCTGTCACCTGCTTTGACGTTACAGGGCGCGATTGCGCATTGCGATATGCCGGTCGAAAGCGGGCCGACAAAACTGCTGCCTTTTTCACAAGCCTACAAACCGGGATACGCAGCGTGGCGGCGCGATGATTTTCGCGCGATTTTCGAGGAGAACTGCGTTCAGATCCCGTTACAGAAAGGCGATGCTGTTTTCTTTAACCCGGCGCTGTTTCACGCTGCCGGCGCCAACACGACGACGGACGTGCACCGAATGGCGAACTTGTTGCAAGTATCCTCGGCCTTTGGGCGCGCCATGGAATCCATTGATCGGGATGCAATGTGCAGGCTGATCTACCCGCAACTGTTCCAGGCGCAGAGCGACGGTACTCTCAGCCCCGCCGAAACCAGCGCCGCGATTGCTGCCACCGCCGAAGGGTATTCGTTTCCGACGAATCTGGACCGCGATCCCCCAAAGGACGGATTGGCGCCCGAGACACAGGCGGCGTTCATGCATCGTTCATTGGCCGAAAACATGAGCCCGACAGACCTGGCTGCCCATCTGGATGAGATGAAGGTGCGGCAATCGCCCTGATGCCGCTATTGCCCCGCATCGGTTATCCCGTTTCAGGTGTAGACCGTGAACAACTCTTTCGGTTCAGCCACACCACGCAGCATATATCGGCCAACCGATACCAGATCATGCGCGCAGGGCCGCGCCGCGCGGGCCACGTCATCCGACAACAGGATGCGCTGTCCCAGCGATCGGTGCATCCCGGCGATCCGCGCGGCCTGGTTTACGGCCGGGCCGATGACCGTAAAGTCCAGACGGCTTTCAGCACCGATATTGCCATAAAGGATCTCTCCGGCGTGCAGGGCAAGAGTATAGTTTGTCACCCGCTGCCCCTCGGCCGTGCGCCGTGCGTTCAGCTCGGACATACTGTCCTGTAACGCTGCAACAGCATCCAACGCTGCGCGGGCGTCGGCGTCGATCTCGCCCACGTCGAAGATCGCCATCAGACCATCGCCCATGAATTTCAGGATGCTTCCGTCGAATTGGTGAACAACTTCCACGGCAACCGCCAGATAATCGTTCAGCATGTCGATGATCTCGGCCCCGGGAAGCTCTTCTGAAAGGCCGGTGAAGCCTTCGAGGTCAAAGTTCCAGATGACCGCGTCGATCTGCTGCAGAGAGCCGCGCCGGATTTCCCCGGACAGGACGCGCTGACCGGCATCGCGGCCCAGATAGACGCGCATCAGGTCGCGGGCGATGGTTTCGCCGGTTGCTGATTTCAGCGC
The DNA here is from genome assembly GCF_056537105.1 of Ruegeria sp. CH11. NCBI lineage: Bacteria > Pseudomonadati > Pseudomonadota > Alphaproteobacteria > Rhodobacterales > Roseobacteraceae > Ruegeria > Ruegeria sp. CH11. The sequence goes on along the minus strand of NZ_JBQFQX010000008.1, from coordinate 44,210 downwards.
CAGACCCAGATGCGGCAGCGCGCTGTTGATCAGGTCAAGGTCCGCGTCCCGAAACCCCGCGGGTGCATTGCTGGTCCAGGACATCAGCACGCCATCTATGCGCTTGTTGGCGCCCGTATGGTCAGGCCGTGACGGGGCGTTGAAATGAACACCGGTCGCGTAATACTCGGTGGCACCGATTTCCCGTAATTCGTTGATCATGGGGTAACGGCTGGGCGTATTCTGATCCACGATCCGTTCATGCACCACATCCAAGCCGTCGTTCAGGATGGCGTATAACGGGCTGAGCCGCCATTGATCGCTTGGCGTCTCGGTATAGTCAAAGGTTTGAAACTCTCCGCCGCGCCCTGTGTACCAGCTGTACCCGGTGCCGCCATAGGCCGGGTGCAGAGCAGGCTGGGCCGCGTGGAACCGCATCAGCGGCACCTCAAGCTCCAGCAGTTTGTTGCAATAGCCGTCCAGCAGATCCTGCTCGCCCGCGCCTTCAAGGCCACGTGTCACCAGCCAGTCGATAAGCTCGTATGATTTTGCCGCGTTGGGGTCCGAGGCCATCATGTCACTTTCCTGTGTCGTTCCATGACCCATCTGGGGGTTCGCACCGGCAAATACCAGTGGTCATTCAAATCCAGCCAACCGTCTCAGCATCATGCGCAACAAGGCCGCCTCACCCGTTGTGAACTGTGCCGCAAGTCGGGCATCGTATTTCTCGGCGATCGGTCGAAGCTGGCGATAGGCGGTCTGGCCCGCAGGCGTCAGGGACAGGTGTTCGACCCGCCTGTCGCTTTCGTCCCGATTTCGCCTGAGGAACCGGCGCTGTTCCAGTTTGGCAACTGCGCGGCTTATCTTGGTCTTGTGGACCTTGGCCCGCAGGCCAATTTCCTTGGCTGTCATCTCGCCATAATTTCCCAAGTGAAACAGCACACGCCATTCTGTGCGCAGCATCCCATAGCGATTCTTGTAAAGCTGCTGAAACTCCAGCGAACTGGCCTCTGCCGCCTGATTTAACAGGAAAGGCAGGAAATCCTGCAGATCAAAGTCATCTTTTTTGTCGTTACCGGGCTTTGTCATCCTTGTTAGTTACAAAATCAACTATTATTCGACAAGTAGCAAAGAGAGGAAAGTGTCATGAACCGCCCCACTACTCCGCATCAATTGACGCAGGCAGCAACGCCTGTTGGTACGCAAGCCGGCTACATGCCCGGCTTTGGCAACGATTTCGAAACCGAAGCGCTGCCGGACGCCCTGCCGCAAGGCATGAACAGCCCGCAAAAGTGCAACTACGGCCTTTACGGCGAACAGCTCAGCGGCACGGCGTTCACCGCCCAGCACCCCGAGCGGACGTGGTGCTATCGCATCCGCCCTTCGGTGAAGCACTCGCACCGGTATGAAAAGATCGACCTGCCCTATTGGAAATCAGCGCCCTGCGTCGATCCGGATGTCATCAGCCTGGGCCAGTATCGCTGGGACCCTGTGCCTTATTCCGACAGTGGCCTGACATGGCTGACCGGCATGCGCACAATGACCACGGCCGGTGACGTCAACACGCAGGTCGGCATGGCCAGCCATGTCTATCTGGTCACCGAGTCAATGACGGATGACTATTTCTTCTCGGCCGATTCCGAATTGCTGGTTGTCCCGCAAGAAGGGCGGCTGCGCTTTGCAACCGAGCTTGGGATCATTGATCTCGAGCCGAAAGAAATCGCGATTCTGCCGCGCGGGCTGCTGTACCGTGTCGAGGTTCTGGAAGGACCTGCACGCGGGTTTGTCTGCGAGAATTACGGCCAGAAATTCGAGCTTCCCGGTCGCGGACCGATTGGCGCGAACTGCATGGCCAACCCCCGCGACTTCAAGGCACCCGTGGCGGCGTTCGAAGACCGCGAGGCCCCCTCGACCGTCACGATCAAATGGTGCGGCCAGTTCCATACGACAAAGATCGGGCACAGCCCGCTGGACGTGGTGGCATGGCACGGCAACTACGCGCCCTACAAATACGACCTGCGTACCTACTGTCCGGTCGGCGCCATTCTGTTCGATCACCCCGATCCGTCCATTTTCACTGTCCTCACCGCACCATCCGGGCAGCCGGGGACTGCGAATATCGACTTCGTCCTGTTCCGCGAACGCTGGATGGTGATGGAGGACACTTTCCGCCCGCCGTGGTATCACAAGAACATCATGTCCGAACTGATGGGTAACATCTACGGCCAGTATGACGCCAAGCCGCAGGGCTTTGTGCCGGGCGGAATGAGCCTGCACAACATGATGCTGCCCCATGGGCCTGACAAGGATGCGTTCGAGAAAGCCTCGAATTCAAACCTTGGCCCGGACAAGCTTGAAAACACCATGTCCTTCATGTTCGAAACCCGCTTTCCGCAGCATCTGACCGCGTTCGCCGCAGACGAAGCGCCATTGCAGGATGACTACATCGACTGCTGGTCGGATATCGAAAAGAAGTTCGACGGCACGCCCGGAAAGAAATGACATGAGCGCGGATACCTGGATCACCTATGTTGTGACGGTCCTGGTACTGATGAGCACGCCCGGGCCAAGCCAGTTGCTGATGCTGTCGAACTCGGCTGCAAATGGTCTCGGGCGTGGCCTGTTTACCGCCGCCGGAGACCTGACTGCAAACCTCTTGCAGATGTTGGCTGCAGGTCTCGGGCTGGCCGCATTGATTGCGACCTCGGGCATCGCGCTTTCGGTCATCAAGTGGCTTGGCGTTGCTTATCTGGTGTTTCTTGGCGCTCGGACCCTCATTCGGGCCGAGCGCAAAACAACAGATGTCGCCACGACCGCCAGCCGCAAGGCGCTTTGGCTGCAAGGATTCATCACATCGGCCGCCAACCCGAAGGCCGTTGTGTTCTTTGCGGCCCTGTTCCCGCTGTTTATTGACGGCGCGTTGCCGTTCTGGCCGCAATTCGCCATCCTTTCGGCCACCTATCTGATCATGGATGACCTGTTCCTGACCGCCTATGGCGGCTGCGCCAGTTGGCTGGCCACGCGGCTGAAAGGCCCGGCGCGGCTTTGGCTGGACCGGATCGGTGGCAGTTTCATGATCCTGGCCGCGATCCTGCTGGGGCTAAAATCCATTCGACCGGTATCGTGACCGGAAATCTCTGAGACACATGAAGGACAAGTAATGCCTTTGAAAACATCCTGGGTGACCTCGGCCAATGACGCCAACCACCCGTTCCCGCTGAACAACCTGCCCTACGGTGTGTTTTCGACCGAAGACAGCGACCCCCGCTGCGGTGTTGCGATCGGCGACATGATCCTGGACGTATCGGCAGCCGAAGCCGAAGGGCTGATCGCGCTGGCCGACGAGCCGCTGTTCGACCTGCCATTCTGGAACCCGCTGATGGAGGAAGGTCCCGCGGTCTGGGCTGCGCTGCGCGACCGGCTGACCTCGCTTCTGTCCGAAGGGTCAGACGAGCAGGCAGCGGTCGAGCCGCTTCTGTTGGTACAAAGCGACGTAGACATGCACATGCCGTTTGCGGTCAGCGAATACACCGATTTTTACGCGGGCCGAAACCACGCCTTCAACGTGGGCACAATGTTTCGCGGTCCCGAAAACGCGCTGCCGCCGAACTGGCTGCACATCCCGATCGGCTATAATGGGCGCGCATCCTCGGTCGTGGTCTCGGGCACGGATATTCGCCGCCCCTGGGGCCAGCTGAAATCTCCGGATCAGGACAAGCCCGCATTTCTGCCCAGCCGTCGTTTCGATATCGAACTTGAAATGGGTGCCATCGTCGGGATGCCGTCGGACGGCCCGATCACGGTACAGGAGGCGGACGACAACATCTTTGGCTATGTCCTGCTGAACGATTGGTCGGCCCGCGATATTCAGGCGTGGGAGTACCAGCCGCTGGGGCCATTCCAGGCCAAGGCGACCGCCACCTCGATCAGCCCGTGGATCGTGACCAAAGCCGCGCTGGAGCCGTTCCGCTGCGATGCGCCCGCGCGCGAGCATGAGTTGCTGGATCACCTCAAGGATTGCGGACCGATGCTGTATGATATCGACCTTTCGGTCACCATGGCGCCCGAAGGCAAAGCAGCAACGACCATTACCGAAACCAACTACAACCGGATGTACTATTCAGCAGCTCAGCAACTTGCACACCATACCACATCGGGCTGTGCGATGAATGCGGGCGACCTGCTGGGATCCGGAACCATATCCGGCCCGACCAAACCGGAACGCGGATCATTGCTGGAACTCAGCTGGGGCGGGAAAGAGCCGCTGACGCTGGATACCGGTGAAACCCGCAGCTTCATCGAAGATGGTGACACGCTGACCCTATCCGGGACTGCCAAGGGCGACGGTTACACGATCGGCTTCGGCGATTGCGCGGGCGCTGTGCTGCCTGCACTAAGCGATCCCTACGCCCGCTAGTCGTTGTTCGGCATCGACCATATCCAGATCGCAATCCCGCAAGGCGGTGAGGCCGCCGCGCGGGCCTTCTGGGTCGATGCACTGAGGCTTGCCGAGTTGCCAAAGCCTGCACCCTTGCGCGCACGCGGCGGTCTGTGGTTGTCGCTGGGTCAGTGCGAATTGCATCTGGGCGTTGAAAAAGAGTTCGTCCCAGCGCGCAAAGCGCATCCGGGTTTCGCTGTCGACGATCTGGATGCGGTCGCGGCACAGATCGAAAACTACGGCCAATCCTTGCGCTGGGATATAACACTGAAGGACCGCCGCAGGTTCTTCACCGAAGACCCGTTCGGAAACCGGCTGGAGTTCCTGCAAAGGAACTGAACCAGCCAAGGCACCCGCCTCTCGGGGTGCCAGCGGGCGCAGAATTTTTCTCCTGTCGAAGTGCAACAAAGCCTCTGGCGTAGATGCCCGAAGGCTCGGAATGCCTGCATGGGTCAGTGTAACAATGGATTTCCCGCCCTAACTTGATCCAGATCGTGTTCCACCTGACAAGACAATGAGACGATGGGCAAGAACTTCTGGCGATACGCGCCGAAGACCCGTTGCGGTGCGCCCATGCACCTGTGAAGAGGAGAAAGCCTGTGAACAAGATTTTCGAAGTTCCTCTCTATGCCTATCAGTCCAGTCCGGATCAAACGGCCTCGACACCCGCACGCCATAAGGTGATCGTTGTCGGTGCAGGTCCCGTCGGGCTTGCGGCGGCCATCGACTTGGCCCAGCAAGGGATCGAGGTGGTCGTGCTGGATGACAATGACAAGGTCAGTTTTGGCAGCCGCGCCATCTGCTTCGCCAAACGCCCTTTGGAAATTCTCGATCGATTGGGATGTGGCCAGGCAATGGTCGACAAAGGCGTTCTCTGGAACAAGGGCCAGGTGTTTTTTGACGACCGCAAGGTCTATGACTTCGATCTTCAGCCCGAGACAGGTGATCAACGCCCGGCCTTTATCAACCTGCAGCAATACTATCTGGAACAATATCTGGTCGAGCGGATCCGTGCCCTGCAAGACGAAGGCGCGCCCATCGAGATACGAGGACGCAACAAGGTCGAAGCCGTTGGCACCCACCCCGATCATGTCAGGCTGGAAGTGGAAACGCCCGAAGGTTCGTACATTGTCGAGGCTGACTGGGTCATTGCCTGCGACGGCGCCAATTCCCCGATGCGCACAATGATGGGCAAGGATTTCGTCGGGCGCGTGTTCGAGGACAACTTTCTGATCGCTGATGTCCGCATGGAGGCCGATTTCCCGTCCGAGCGCTGGTTCTGGTTCGATCCGCCGTTCAACAAGGGTCAGTCCGCCCTGTTGCACAAGCAGCCTGACGGGGTCTGGCGGATCGATCTGCAACTGGGTTGGGATATCAACAAGGAACGCGAAAAGCGCCCCGAGAACGTGATCCCGCGCCTCAAGGCAATGCTGGGCGATGATGTGTCGTTCGAACTGGAATGGGTCAGCATCTACACATTCCAATGCCGCCGGATGGAACAGTTCCGCCATGGCCGCGTGATTTTTGCCGGCGACAGCGCCCATCAGGTCAGTCCTTTTGGCGCGCGCGGGGCGAACTCGGGCCTGCAGGACACCGACAATCTGTGCTGGAAGCTGAAGATGGTGCTGGATGGAAAAGCACCGGACAGCCTGTTGGATAGCTACGATATCGAACGGATTCACGGTGCCGACGAGAACATCATGAATTCCACCAGATCCACCGATTTCATCACGCCGAAATCGCAAATGTCGCGCGTCATGCGCGATGCGGTTCTGGACCTGAGCGAACACTACGACTTTGCCCGTCCGATGGTCAATTCAGGTCGGCTCAGCACGCCCTGTACCTACGACGGCTCGCCCCTGAACTCGGCCGATGGGCTGAATGGTCCGTCCATCACGCGGCCGGGTTCGGCATGTCCAGATGCTCCGCTTGGGGACGCCTATTTGCTGCCAAAGCTGGCAAACCAGTTCACTTTGTTGACTATCGACACCGACGCCCCGGACCAAATCGAAGTGGATGGCGTTCCGGTCAAGCGGCTGGCGTTGTCGGTCAAGGACGACCCTTCACTGACGTTGAAACGCCGATATCTGGGGGATGCCACAAGCGCCGTGTATCTGATCCGCCCCGATCAGCACGTTGCTGCCCGGCGTGACACATACGAAGAGAACGCCTTTCGGCAAGCCGTTCGCCGCGCCACAGGTAAGGAGTAAGCAAATGGACGATCTGATCCTTTCGCCCAACTTTGATCACGCCGACGACTTCTACGCCGATCTTCTTGAGGCGCATGAAGGTTTGGACAAATCCGAAAGCGACGCTCTGAACGCGCGGTTGATCTTGGTGTTGGCCAACCATATCGGCGACAAAGGCGTTCTGAAACAGGCGCTGAAAGCCGCAGCGCGAACCAAAGGGTAAGGCGACAAAGTCCCGGCACGCGGGCTATCCCTAAACGCCGGGCGTTTCCCGCTTGCGCGCTGATTTTCGATCCTGGCAAGGTATCTCACGAGCAGCCAAAGCACCCGGCGCACAGATGGTGTTCACCTGCGTGGGTGTGACAAAGCCACAAGGCGCATTAAGGTCACTCAAAGACCAACGGAGGCCCACATGCCCGAGATCACCGGCTATCACGCCCATGTCTATTTCGACGCAGATACGCAGGACATCGCACAGCGAATCTGCGAAAACGCAGCGCGTTTGTTTCCCGTCCAGATGGGTCGGATGCACGCACGCAATGTCGGGCCGCACCCGCGCTGGAGTTGTCAGCTAGGGTTTGGGCCAGATGCGTTTGAAACAGTCATCCCCTGGCTGATGCTGAACCGGCAGGGGCTGACCGTGTTTACCCACCCCGAAACCGGAGACCACCTGGCGGACCACCGGGACCATGCCTTCTGGATGGGTGATTTGCTGGAGCTTGACCTGTCGATATTTGACAAAGCGGACGCCTAAAGCGCCCTTGCCTGATCCCGCAGTTTGAATTTCTGTATTTTCCCGGTCGAGGTCTTTGGCAAAGCCCCGAACACAACGGTTTTGGGCGCCTTGAAATGGGCCATGTTATCGCGGCAGAAGGCGATGATATCGGCCTCGGTTGCGGTTCCGTCCGGCTTCAACTCGACAAAGGCGCAGGGCGTTTCACCCCATTTTTCGTCGGGGCGGGCGACTACGGCGGCCTCCATCACGGCGGGGTGTTTGTAAAGAATATCCTCAACCTCTACGGATGAGATATTCTCACCCCCCGAGATGATGATGTCCTTTGACCGGTCTTTCAGCGCGATATAGCCATCCGGGTGCATCACACCCAGATCACCCGAGGCAAACCAACCTCCGTTGAACGCCTTGTCCGTCGCCTCGGCGTTCTTGAGGTAACCCTTCATCACCACGTTACCCTGCATGAAAATTTCGCCCATTGTCTCGCCATCCGCAGGAACCGGCTCCAGCGTTTCGGGATCTGCCACCATCAGCCCTGACAGCGCGGAATAGCGCACCCCTTGCCGCACCTTCAGCGCCGCGCGATCCTCGGCCGCCTTGTTGTTCCATTCGTCTTTCCAGGCGCAGACCACCGATGGACCGTAGGTTTCGGTCAGTCCATAGACATGTGTGACCTCGATCCCCATCCCTTCCATCTTTTCAATCACTGCAGCCGGTGGCGGTGCGCCGGCGGTCATCACCTTGATCTCGTGATCGAAATCCTTGAGTGCATCGGGCGCGTTGGCCAGCATGTTCAGAACAATGGGAGCACCGCAGAAATGGGTCACCTTTTCGTCCCGGAAAGCGGCATAGATCGGTTCCGCGCGTACGGCCCTTAGACAGACCGAGACCCCGGCATTTGCCGCCATCGCCCAGGGAAAACACCAGCCGTTGCAATGAAACATCGGCAGGGTCCAGAGGTAGACCGCGTGTTTTGGCATGTTCCAGTCCAGAAGGTCCGATTGCGCATTCAGCGCAGCCCCGCGATGGTGATACACAACCCCTTTCGGGTTGCCGGTTGTGCCGGAGGTGTAGTTCAGCGTAATCGCATCCCATTCGTCGGCGGGCAACGACCAGGCAAAATCCGGGTCTCCTTCGGCCAAAAGCGCGTCATAGGTCAGCGCCCCCAGCCTTTCACTACCTTCAAAGCTGGGATCTTCGATATCGATGATCAGCAGGTCGTGATCCACATGCGGCAGGGCCTCTTTCACCACTTCGGAAAACTCGGGGTCGACCAGCAACACCTTGGCTTCTGCATGGTTCAGAATGAATGCGATGATCGGCGCATCGAGCCGCGTGTTGATGGCGTTCAGAACCGCCCCGGCCATGGGCACTCCAAAATGAGCCTCGTACATTTCGGGGATGTTGGCAGCGATGATCGACACGGTATCACCTGCGCCCACGCCGCGCGCCGACAAGGCTCCGGCCAGTTGACGGCAGCGGGTGTAAGTTTCAGCCCAGCTGTAGCGGCGCGCGCCATAGACCACAGCCGGATAGTCAGGATAAACCTGCGCCGTACGTTCGATGAAGCTCAGCGGTGACAACGCCGCATAATTTGCAGCGTTTTTTTCCAAATGGCGTTCGTAGATATTGGATGCTGTCATCTGCCGATCCTCCCCGATCCCGACAGGCGCGACTTGATCACAAAGTTTGCGATCTGACAAATCCGTAGAAATACGCCACGTTGCGAGTCTGGCGATACCCTATCATGGAATCTGGCCCTATTGTCGCACTGTCATTCGCGGTGATCTGAGGTCTTAGACATTCATGCTGGCGTGAGGCAGACCTCACGTTTGGAACATCGCATCTGACTGAAAGGACATGTCATGGACGGCACGTTCAACGAAAACGATCTATCGCGTGTGGTCGAGGCCGATCGCGCCCATATCTGGCACCACCTGATCCAGCACAAACCCTTTGAAACCAATGATCCGCGCATCATTGTCGAGGGCAAGGGCATGCGCGTCTGGGACCAGAACGGCAAAGAGCATCTGGATGCTGTGTCCGGCGGTGTCTGGACGGTCAATGTCGGCTATGGTCGCGAATCGATCTGCAAGGCGGTTTATGACCAGTTGATGAAGTTGTGCTATTTCGCAAACTCCGCTGGCTCGATCCCCGGCGCGATCTTTGCGGAAAAGCTGATCGACAAGATGCCGGGCATGAGCCGGGTCTATTACACAAACTCTGGTTCGGAAGCGAACGAGAAGGTGTTCAAGATGGTTCGCCAGATCGCGCATAAGCGCTATGGCGGCAAGAAGACCAAGATCCTTTACCGCGACCGCGACTATCACGGCTCGACTCTGGCGACGATGTCGGCAGGCGGTCAGGACGAACGCACCGCGCAATATGGCCCTTTCGCGCCCGATTTCATCCGCGTTCCGCACTGCATGGAATATCGCAAGCACGAATTGGACGGTGCACCTGTCGAGAATTTTGGCGTCTGGGCCGCTGATCAGATCGAAGAGGTGATCCTGCGCGAAGGTCCCGAGACTGTCGGTGCCCTGTGCCTTGAGCCTGTGACCGCAGGTGGCGGCGTAATCGAAGCACCCGAAGGATATTGGGAACGCGTGCAGGAGATTTGCAAAAAGTACGACGTCCTGCTGCATATCGACGAGGTCGTCTGCGGCGTGGGTCGTACCGGCACCTGGTTCGGCTATCAGCAATACGGCATCAAACCGGACTTCGTGACCATGGCCAAAGGCGTGGCCTCGGGCTATGCGGCGATTGCCGTTATGGTCACCACCGAGGAAGTCTTTGACATGTTCAAGGACGACGCCTCGGACCCGCTGAACTACTTCCGTGACATCTCGACCTTTGGTGGCTGCACCGCTGGTCCGGCTGCCGCGATCGAGAACATGCGGATCATCGAAGATGAGAACCTGCTGCAGAACTGCACCGACATGGGTGATCGCATGATGGGTAACCTGCATGCGCTGATGGAGAAGCACAATGTGATCGGCGACGTACGCGGCAAGGGCCTGTTCCTGGGCGCGGAACTGGTCTCTGACCGCGCCACCAAAGAGCCGATGGACGAGAAAAAGGTTCAGGCGGTTGTTGCCGACTGCATGGCGCAGGGCGTCATCATTGGTGCCACCAACCGCTCGATCCCAAGCCGCAACAACACGCTGTGCTTCTCGCCTGCGCTGATTGCCTCTGCGGACGACATCGACCAGATCACCGACGCGGTTGACGGCGCGCTGGGGCGTGTTTTCGGTTAAGCTGAAACCTTAGTCTTTCTGAACAAAAAACCCCGGGCACTGCCCGGGGTTTTCCGTTTCCGCAATCAGCTGCGGCCTTTCCAGGGGACCAGCCAGTTCTCGGCCTTGCGCATCAGGATATCGATGCCATAGCCGATGATGCCGATCATCACGATCCCCATGATCACGATATCAGTCAGCTGGAACTTGGACGCCGCGATGATCATCATCCCGGCACCCTTTTGCGCCGCGACCAGTTCCGCCGCAACAACGGTGCCCCAGCACACGCCCATGGCCACGCGCGCACCGGTGAAGATTTCCGGTAGCGAGTTTGGAACGATCACGTGACGCATGATCTGCCATTTCGACGCGCCAAGCGAATAGGCCGCGTGGATCTTCGAGATATTCACGCCCGAAACCCCGGCCCGCGCCGCAATTGTCATGATCCAAAGCGCCGCCAGGAACAGCAGAACGATCTTGCCGGTCTCCCAGATGCCGAACCAGATGATGACCAGCGGGATCAGCGCCAGCGGTGGCACTGGCCGCATGAACTCGACAATCGGGTCGAACCAGCCGCGGAACCAGCCGGACAGGCCCATGGCATAGCCCAGCGGAATGCCGACAATCGCGCCGGCGACAAAGCCTGCGATCACCCGCAGCAGCGACCACCCCAAATGTTGCCAGAGCGAGAAGTTCTGATAGCCCTCGCTTGCGATTTCAAAGAACCGGGCAACAACCGTCTCGGGCGCGGGTAGCCAGATGGGGTTCATCTGCAGACCCTGCTTGGGTGTAAAGCTGATCGCGCCTTTGCCAGTCAGCGATACCGTACCATCGCCCGTGTCCACGGTATCTTCGGGTCCAATCGCGGTGCCGTTGATTGCAATGATCTTGGCGCCTTCCTTGCGGGTCACCTCGTCATTCTTGTCAAACAGAATGGTCGAAGACCGGCCAGCAGGCGCGGCAAAGGCGACGTCCTTGGCAAACCCGGCTCCGGGATCGACCTCGAAGCTTTCTGCTTCTTCACCAAAGGCCGGAACGCGGACGAACACGGTCGCGTCGTCAGTGTTGCCGTCGGGATGCTCGAGCGTGTAGGTGAACTGAGTTTCACCCACAAACGGGCCGGGCACATGGATCGGCATGATCTTAGACCCGGTGAATGCGCCCCAGATCAGAAAGATCACCACGACCGAGATGATCGACGCCGCCCGGTCAGCCCGAACCGCGCTTTCGTCCCCGAATGTCACGGTCTTGAGGCTGGTAAAGTCCTGACGCGCGTTCAGGCCACGACGCAGGGCGTAGACGATGAAAAAGGCCCCGGCAAAGAGCCCGATATAGAAGATAAGTACAATCATGCGACCTGCTCCGTCCGACCCATGATTTCCTCTTCCATCTCCCAGATCATCGACAGGATTTCGTCACGCTTTTCGGCAAAGCCTTCGGATTTTTTGACGTCCCGCAGATCGGCGTTCACACCGCGTTCAGCGAAAGGAAGATTGTATTCCTTATGAATGCGACCCGGGCGCGGTGCCATCACGATCAGGCGTTCGCCCAGCAGCAGCGCCTCTTCAACCGAGTGGGTAATCAGGATAATGGTCTTGCCGGTCTCTTTCCAAAGCTTCAGCACCAGACCCTGCATTTTTTCCCGTGTCAGCGCGTCCAGCGCGCCCAAGGGTTCGTCCATCAGGATCACGTCGGGTTCGTTTGCCAGACAGCGCGCCAGCGCCACGCGTTGCTGCATACCGCCGGACAGTTCGTAGACGGCCTTTTCCTTGAAGTCCTGCAGGCCCACAACTTCCAACAAATGGTCCGAGATCTTTTCGCGTTCCGCCTTGGCCATTCCCTTCATGCGGGGGCCAAACTCGACATTGTCGCGCACGTTCATCCATTCAAACAGCGCGCCTTTCTGGAATACCATGCCGCGCTCGGCGTCCGGACCTTCGACCACATGGCCGTTCAGTTCGACCTTGCCCGACGTCGGCGCCAGAAACCCCGCGAGGATGTTCAGCAAGGTTGTTTTCCCGCATCCTGACGGGCCAAGCACTGACATCAGCTCGCCTTCTTTCAAACTCAGCGACACGTCCTTGAGCGCCTGCACCGAAGACCCGTTCGGCAAATCAAAGCGCATGGACAAATCAACAATGTCCAATTCGGGCATCCTGCTTCCTTCCTGTTCTTATCATAAATGGACCGGCCCAGAGCCCGAGCCGGTCTATCTCGCTGTGTTTTCAGCGGATCAGTTGGTCGCAGCCGACTGAGCAGCCGTCAATGGCGCCGCGTTTACCGCACCATCATAGGAATCCAGCGCAGATTCGATGCTGCCTGCATCAACGAACACCGTCGCCACCCCTTTCATAAAGTTCTGAGCGCCACCGCCCAGCCACTTGTCCGAAAGCTGTTCTTCGACCGACGGGAAGGTGAAGGTTGCGATCGTGGCCTCGGCATCTGCCGGGTCCATACCGGCATCCTTGGCAATCACCGGAAGCATTTCGTCCTTGCTGTCGCCCGCGTTCCACTTGGCGTTCGCATCTGCGGTCACCTTGAGGAATTTAGACAGCAACTCGGGCTCTTCTTCGATAAAGCCGGACGGGGCGCTCGTGACGTCAAACACCAGAATTCCAAGCTCTTCCTTTTCGGCGCCGGTCAGCAGGATATTGCCGTGCTCGACCATGCGGCGCAGCGCGCCGCCCCAACCGCAGACCATGTCCAGGTTGCCTTGGGCAAACGCGGCCGCACCGTCGGCCGGTGCCATATCGACGATCTCCATCGAGCCGATATCAACCCCGAAATGCGCCATTTGCGACAGGAACCCGTAATGCGCGGCGGTTCCGATCGGCACACCAACCTTTTTGCCGTTCAACTCGCCTGCGCTGTCCTTGTCGATCTCAAGCGCCTCGGCAACGACACAGTTGTCATTGTCGGAATAGCTGACTGCCACGTCGACGATCTGGATATCCTGCCCTGCCGATGTGGTCACGACGAAAGGCGGCACACCCTGGCTGACGGCAATCTGCACATCGCCCGAGGCCATGGCTGCCGACATGGCGGTACCAGTGTCGAACGAAACCCAGTTGATCTTGACGCCAAGCTCTTCTTCATAGGTTCCGTTTGCCTTGGCATATTGGAACGGCATTGGCCATTCCAGGAAATAGGCAACCGTGATCTCATCCAGCGCCGCAGCCTGCGATGCAGTCAGGGCGGCAATACCGGCAAATGCCGATGACAACAGTTTTTTCTTGATCATTATGAACTCTCTCTCCGTGCTGGTCTAACCGGTCCGTTTTTTGTGAGGTTTCGAACTCGGCCTTAGTGAGCAAACCATAATCTGCGGGCGAGTAAAGGGTGAAACGTAAAAATAATTTGCGAAAAAACCTAAACTCTGTTTCGGTTTCATCGAAGCCATAGCACGGCCAGAGGTACCGCATGCCAGAAAAGTCACTCAGCCTCAGATGGCTGGAAATTTTCCAACTGATTTCAAAACTCGGATCGATTCAGAAAGTGGCGACCGAAACCGGATTGTCGATCAGCACTGTCTCGAACCATCTGCGCAGTCTGGAAAAGGCGCTGGGCGTTGATCTGGTCGATCACAGCCACCGGCCGATGGGGCTGACCCCTGCTGGCACCGTTTATGCCCGTCATGTCTACGACGGAATGACTGCGCTCAAGCGCGGCGAAGCAGAAATCAGGTCCGGCAGTTGGCAGCACGCTACGGATCTGCGGTTGGCCCTGATCGACGATTTCGACAATCAGATCGCGCCCGAAATGTTCAGCGCCTTGTCGACGGCCCTGCCCCGATGCAGTTTTCGCCATTTTGCGCGCCCCAGCCATGAGATCATCGAGAAATTGCAGGCGCAGAAACTGGATGCCGGTATCGCGACGCGACCGGCAGAAAATGTCGAAGGGCTGTTGGAATACCCCCTTATGCGCGATCCGTTCATCGTGGTCCTGCCGCCCGATTTCAAAGGTAAGCTTCAGGACCTGATCCGTTCGGCATATCCGCTGCCCTTCCTCCGGTACTCGCGCGATCACACGATCGGCAAGCTGATCGAGATGCAGTTGAACCGCAGCAAGATCAGCCTACCCAACAAGTTCGAACTGGAATGCAACCAATCGATCATCGGCCTGGTCGCTGACGGCAGCGGCTGGACCGTTACCACGGCGGCAAGCTACTATCGCGCTCAAAGGTACCATGACGCCACCCGCGTTTTGCCATTTCCGGGCAAAAGCTTTGTACGCACCGTGTCTCTGTACACCAGTAACGTTCACCCGGTTGCGACTTCGCGCCTGATCCACAACACGATGCAGGAGTTGATGGAGCTTCACTTTGTCGAGCCGATGACATCGCGTTTTGACTGGTTAGAGCGCGCCTTTCGAACGGTCGCCTTTCCTGACACTGACCAAGAAACGCGGTAAGCTCAAAACCAAAGGTTTTTGCGCTCAGGTACCTAAAAAAGCCGCCCCACATTCCCGGGGGGCGGCTTTCCTCGTTTCGAACCGGCGATCCCTCAGAACACGCGTTCCGAGCCGACCGTATCTGGTGGCAATGTCACACGGTCCCGCCCAACGATCCTTCGAGCGTGGCCAGTTCTTGACCGCCTGCCATCATGTCCTGCAACTCATCCGGTGTGATCTGACCGCGTTGCGCAGTGCCCAGCGTCTGACCTCGGTTCAGCACCGTGAACCTGTCGCCAACGGCCATGGCGTGCCGCACGTTGTGAGTGATGAAGACAACAGCGATGTCCTGTTTCCGCACACGGTCAATGGTCGCCAGAACATTCGAGGTCTGACGCACGCCCAGGGCCGAGGTCGGCTCGTCCAGAATAAGCACCTTGGCGCCGAAATAGACTGCGCGCGAGATAGCGACGGTCTGCCGCTCACCGCCCGAAAGCGTCCCCACTGCCTGGTCCGGGCCGCGCAGGTTGATGCCCATCTTCTTCATTTCTTCCATGGTGACGCGGTCTGCGAAGTCATGGTCAAAGAACGACATGCCGAACTGCTTTTTGGTCGGCTCGTTGCCCATGAAGAAATTGCGGCTGACCGACATCAGCGGGATCATCGCCAGATGCTGGTGCACCGTGGCAATCCCCGCCGCGATCGCATCACGCGGGTCTTCAAAGTGCATCGGTGCGCCTTCAAAGATGATTTCGCCCTTGGTCGGTTTGTGAACGCCGGACATCGTCTTGATGAAGGTCGACTTTCCGGCGCCGTTATCGCCCAGCAGGCAATGGCATTCACCGGGATAGACATCGACCGACACCCCGGCCAGCGCGATAACGCTGCCAAAGTGCTTTTCGATGTTCTTCATCTGAATGATCGGGGCGTGGTCGCTGCGTGTGTTCATCTCAGCGCTCTCCCGTAATCATGCGGCGAATATAGGTGTTCAGAACCACCGCGCCCAATAGGATGACCCCAAGGAACACGCGGAACAGGCTGGACTCGACGCCTGCAAAGAACAGGCCCTGCTGGACGACGCCGAAAATCAGCGCACCCAGAGCGGCCCCGATAACCGAACCATAACCGCCGGTTAGCAGCGCGCCGCCGATAACCACGGCAATGATCGCCTCGAATTCCTTCAGCAGACCACGGTCCGCACCGGCCGATCCGAACTCCATCACCTGACAGGTTGCAAAGACGCAGGCGCAGAAAGCGGTGAACATGAACATCGAAACCTTGACCCGGTTTACCGGAACACCCGAGTTGCGCGCGGCCTCGGCATCGCCGCCCGCGGCAAAGATCCAGTTCCCGAACCGCGTACGGGTCAACAGGATATGGCCAAAGATGATCAGTGCAATAGCCCAGACCACCAGCATCGGCAATCCATCGACAACCGGTTGACCTTGGCGACTGCCGCGCGAGAAGACCTCGATCACGCCCATATCGCCCAGCCATTGGAAAAAGCCTTGCCCGATCTTGCCGCCAAAAATCGGGGCAAGCCAATCGCCCTCGGCCGCGTCACGGATGCCGCCGATGATCGTTTTGCTTTCCACCTTTTGCGGGATGTAGATTGTAAACCCGCGCAGGATGAACAGCGAGGCCAGCGTCACGATAAAGCTGGGCAAACCGGTACGGATCACGATGAACCCGTTTATCGCGCCAATGATCGTGCACATGACAAAGGTCACAATGATGGCCAGCCACATGGGCCACGCCAGAACGACACCAAAGACCGCGATCATCATGCCCGCAAATCCGATCATCGAGCCGACGCTCAGGTCAAATTCTCCCGAGATCATCAGCAGGCACGCCCCAACGGCGATGATCATGAATTGTGCCGACACCACGGTCCAGTTCATGATGCCTTGCGGCTCGAACATGCCGCTGTCGAAGGCGGTCAGCAAAAAGAAAGTGAAGACAAGTGCGGTGCCACAGATTCCACCCAGTTCGGGTCGGATCAAGGCGCGGCGCCAGGCAGGAAGTTCTTTGACCCGCTCGTCCCCGGATGCGGCGGTCTCGGCCATCTCTGGTTCTCCGGTATCGTGTTGTGTCAGGTGGGTTGCGCCGGGGCGGTCGCAGCTTCAGCGCCGCCCCGGTCGAGAGGTCAGCGGTATTCGCCCGCGAACGCTTCTACTTTTTCAAGTCCGGACGCGGTGACAAAGCCGGGACCCGAGTTGATGTTGTTGCCCGGCAGCACGCCATAGCGGTCCCAGTTGGTCAGAATGATCACCGGCATATAGGCCTGCAGGAACGGCTGCTGGTCGATGCCCCAATTGATCGTTCCGCCCTTGATGCCTTTGACGATTTCTTCACCCAGATCGAAGGTGCCAAAGTGAATGTCACCGGCTAGGCCCATCTCATCCAGCGCTGCGATTGTCGGATCAGCAGAAACCGGACCGAGGGTCAGGATACCGTCCACATCCTCGTTGGCGGACAGGTAGGCCATGACCTTGTTCTTGATTTCCGCCGGGTCTGTGCCCGAGTCCATCATTGCATCGCCCAGTTCGATGCCCAGGCCATCTGCGTAACCACGGCAGCGTTCGCCCACGGTGGGCTGCTGAATTGCGTGGTTCACGCACAAGAACTTGGTCACGCCTTCGCCCTTGGCACGCTGGCCGGCGGCAAAGCCTGCATCATATTCCGGCTGCCCCACATACATCAGGGCTCCGACTTCGCGTGCCTGATCCGGAGTACCCGTGTTCATGATGATCACATCAATCCCCTGATCGACCGCGTTCTGGATCGGGCCTTTCAGCACGTCATAATCCGCCAGCGTGGTGATGATGCCGTCGGGGCTGGACGCGGCGGCCTGCTCGATGATTCGCGCCATGTCGGCGATATCGCCGGTTGGCGGGTTGCGGTATTCAACCTCGACGCCCATCTGATCGCCAGCAAGCGCGATGCCGTTCTTGATCGTGTTCCACCAGGTGTCGCTGTCTGGCGCGTGGCTAACCAGAACATAGCTCAGCGACTGATCCTGGGCGACTGCGGTGACCGGTGCCGCCAGCGCGCCCACGCCGATCGCGACAGATGCAATAAGTGACTTCATGATATCCTCCCAATTCTCAGACAGGCTTTTTTGGGACAGGCCCAGTGCCTCGTGCAAAACGGTAGCGCCGATCCATTCATTTTGCAACCGGTTGCAATTTTCAATGTTTGAACGCAGTCTGTAAGCTGGACGCGGCGTGTGTTAGATCATTCCGTCAACAGGCTAAAACGTAGGAAAACCATGGCAGTCACCCTGAAGGATGTCGCAAAGCGGGCGGGCGTATCGCGTTCGGCAGTTTCGCGAACATTCACCGAAGGGGCCTCGGTTTCCGAGAAGACTCGCAGCAAAGTGGAACGCGCGGCGGCCGAACTTGGCTATAGCCCGAATGCGCTTGCCTCTAGCCTGACCACCGGGCGTACGAAACTGATCGGATTGGTGTCGAACAACTTCCACAACCCTTTGTTGCTGGAGGTTTTCGATCTGTTTACCCGCGGCTTACAGGATCGCGGCCTGCGCCCGTTGTTGGTCAATCTTACAGACGAAACGGACCCGCTGAACTCGATTCGCATGCTGCGTCAGTATTCAGTCGATGGTGTGATCGTCGCGTCCTCGACCCTGCCGCCCAGCTTTGCCGAGGCATTCCGGAACGCCGGAATGCCGGTCGTCCATTCCTTTGGGCGCTTCACGCCTTCGCCCTACGTCCACGTGGTCGGCATCGACAATGTCGCCTGCGGGCGCATGGCCGCCGAGGTTCTATTGGAGCGCGGCTACCGCAAGGTCGCGTTCCTGGGCGGGCCGGATTCGGCAACGTCAACTCAGGATCGCGCGCGGGGATTCGTAGAATCACTCAGCAATCGGCCAGATGTCGAAGTCAGCGTCAGCTGCGCCTCGGCCTATTCCTTCGAGGCAGGGCGCGTCGAGATGACCAAGCAACTGATGTCGGACCGGGCCGATGCGTATTTCTGCGGTGACGATGTGATTGCCATAGGCGCGTTAAGCGCCGTGCGCGATGCGGGCCTGTCCGTACCGGACGATATTGGGCTGATCGGGTTGAATGACATGGAAATGGCAAGCTGGCAGAACATTGACCTGACCACCATTCGTCAGCCCGTGTCCGAGATCATCCGCGCCTCGATCGAGCTTGTGATCGACACGATCAAGCAGCCAGACCGCCTTGCCGAGACACGGTTGTTTCCCTGCCGCGTGATCGAGCGGCGGACACTGCGCCCGCCGCCCGAAACCAATCAGGTCTGAAACATCGGCGGGCGCGCATCGAGCCAGGCGCCATCCTGCTTTCCGCTTTCGGCCACGGCATAAACAGCAGCCATCGACCGCAATCCATCTTCGGCGCGCGGATACAGGTCCGCTGCGGGGTCAGGATCGACCCGGGCATTCACGGCGCCTATGACGTCCGCCAGATCCTTGTAGATATTGGCAAAGGCCAGCGGCATACCCTCGGCATGACCGATGGTGACGCGTGTGGTCCGGTCGGCCTCGGGGCTCAGGTTGGACTCGCCCCGCTCCAGCACCTGCAACCGCTCGCCCAGCGGCATCCAGTACAGCTGGTTCGGATGTTCCTGCGACCAACGTAGCCCGCCCTTTTCGCCGAACACTTGCAGCGTCAGACCATGCTGCCTGCCAATGGCAACCGAAGAGGTCCACAACCGCCCGACCGCACCGCCGTCAAAGCGCAGATTGACCTGCGCATCATCCTCGAGCACGCGGCTTGGGATACACGAGGCGATGTCCGAGGACAGCCGCGTAACCTGCTGGTTGATCACGAATGACGCCATGTGCAGCGCGTGAATACCACAATCGGCAAATTGCGCCGAAACGCCTGCCTGTGCCGGATCATACCGCCAGCGCACGCGGGGATTGTCTGCGTCCGCCGCGTCCGCGTGATGGCCATGTGCGAACTCGGCCACGACCAGACGGATCGCCCCCAGATCGCCGCGTGCCACCATGGCTCGCATATGGCGCACCAGCGAATAGCCCGAATAGCCATAGTTCACAGCGCAGATACGTCCGGTTGCCTGCGCGATCCGCACGATCTCTTCGCCTTCCTCCACCGTCATGGTCATGGGCTTTTCGCACAGCACATGGAACCCGGCCTCAAGATAGGCCTTTGTGATTTCGAAATGCGTTGCGTTCGGCGTTGCGATCGTCACAAGATCAACGCGGTCGGGCCTGTCGCGTTCGCCCTCCAGCATTTCGCGCCAGTCACCATATGAGCGATCCGCCGCAAGGCCCAGGCTCTGACCATAGGCGCGCCCGGCATCCGGCCGGTGGTCCAGCGCTCCGGCCACAAAGTCGAACGCACCATCCAACCCGGCCCCAAGGCGGTGCGCCGGTCCGATCTGGCTTCCTTCGCCGCCTCCGATGAGGCCCCATTTCAGCTTTGCCATCGCAGTAATCCTTAGTTGAAACCGATGGATTCAAGGTATTCACGGTTCGCACGCGCGTCGTCCATTGGCCTGACATCCAATGTCGGATCACAATCCTGCTCGACCGTGCACCACCCTTTGAAACCTGCATCCAGAAGGACCTGACGCACATCGGGAAACTCTACGTCCCCCTGCCCGAGATTGCAGAAGATCCCCTGCCCGCAGGCATCGTAGAACCCGGTGCCCTTCTCGATCACATCGGCCTTTACTGCCGGGTCGATATCCTTGAAGTGCATATACGAGATTCGATCAATGTTGCGTTTCATGAAGCCGACCGGATCGAAGCCGGCATAGGAATGATGCCCGGTATCGAAACAGATCTTCAGAATGCCGTCATCGACCTCATTCAACAAGCGGTCCAGTTCCGGCTCGAAGTCCATGAACCCGGCGGCATGTGCGTGGATGCCAACGGTCAAACCGTATTCCTCGGCCCCCATTTTGGCGACATGGGCAATCCGGTCCCGGTAAGTCTCCCATTCCTGCTTGTCCATCTGCTCTGCCGCATCCGCCCGACCCGCGGTTGGCGCGCGACGGGGCGAAATCGAGTCGATCAGAACCAGGTGCTGCGCGCCATGCGCGGTCAGGGCCTTGCAGGTTCGGACTGAACCATCAAGCACGTCATCCCACTGATCCGCATCGTGAAAGGCGCGGAACACCACGCCGCCGATCAGTTCCAGATCATGTTCCGCCAAGGCGTCTGACAGAATCGCGGGATCTTCGGGCATGAAGCCGACCGGCCCCAGTTCGATGCCCTTATAGCCAGCGTCCGCGCATTCTTTCAGAACGGTACGCCATTGCGGATTGCGGGGGTCATTGGCAAATTCAACGCCCCAAGAACACGGCGCATTGCCGATTCGGATCGTCATATCCGGGTCCTTTCAACCTTGTGGTACAGACAGCCAGCGGCCCGTTTCAGCCGAGGCAAAAGCGGTGTCAATGACGCGCGAAACAGCCAATCCATCACGGAAAGTCGGCCATACCGGCGTATTCGTTGCGATGGCGTGCAGAAAATCGCGCGCCTCGATGATGATCTGATCCTGATACCCGGTCCCGTGCCCGGGACCCTGGCAGAATGGCAGGTAGTCCGGGTGTTCGGGGCCTGTCAGAATCTTGGTGAATCCCCGCGTCGCATCCGGTCCTTCGGCCTTGTAGAGCCAGACGGCATTCTGATCTTCCTGATCAAACCGGATCGCACCTTTGGTGCCGTGAATTTCGTAGGCATAACCCATCTTACGCCCGGTGGCCGTCCGGCTGAAATGCAGATGCCCGGATGCACCGCTTTCAAAGCGCACCATCATCTGCCCCTGATCGTCATTATCGACAGATACCGGCCCATCGCTGCCCGGTCGGGTTGCGTGTATCGTTTCGATCTGGGCCGAAAGCGCCTCGATCGGACCCATCAGCGCCATTGCGCAATTGACCATATGCGGCGCGAGATCTCCCATCGTGCCATTCGCACGGCCCGAGGTGCGCCAGTTCGCGGCCAACTGGGGATCGGCCAGAAAATCCTCGGTATGTTCGCCGCGAAACCAGGTGACATCCCCGATAACACCATCCGTCAAAAGCTTTCGAACAAGCTGCGTCGCAGGGGTGCGGACATAGTTGAACCCGATCATGTTGGTCAGACCCGCAGCCTCGGCAGCGTCAACCATTGCCTCGCCATCTTCCAGAGAAGCGCCCAGAGGTTTTTCGCAAAAGACCGGCTTGCCCTTGGCAAAGGCAGCCTCTGCAATGGCGCGGTGGGTGTTCTGCGGCGACGCAATAACGATGGCCTCAACAGCCGGATCGGCCACAACCTGCTGCCAGTCATCGGCGGCGCGGGCGAATCCATAGGCTTTGCGGTAACGCTCTGCCGATTGGGGGCTGGATGCAGCGATCATCTCGAGCCGCGGTCGCAGCTCTGTGTTGAACACCGCACCAACGGCGGCCATGGCGACGGCATGGGCCTTGCCCATATAGCCACCACCGATCAATCCGATCCCGATTTCAGTCATGACGCGCCCTCCCTTCATCACCCTGTTGCAACCGGTTGCAAAAGTCGTATCCTGTGCGCGGGCGCTTCGCAACTGCCAATCGACAGCACCACGTCTCAAATTCGGCGCATCAAGGAGGTGGCATGACCACGTCAGGTAAAACAGTCCGGCTGACGACAGCTCAGGCGATCGTGCGGTATCTGGTCAATCAGTTCATTGAGATAGATGGCGTAGAAACCCGTATATTCGGCGGTGGTTTCGGCATTTTCGGTCACGGCAACGTCCCCTGTTTGGGCGAGGCGCTGTTTCCGGTTCAGGACATCCTGCCGCTTTATCGCGGGCAGAACGAACAGAGCATGGGATTCGCCGCCGCGGCCTATGCCAAGTACCACCTGCGCCGCCGAATCATGTTCTGCACTGCCAGCGCCGGACCCGGTACCGCGAATCTGCTGACCGCCTCGGCGTTGGCCCATGCCAACCGTCTGCCGATGCTTATGCTCTGCGGCGACACCTTTCTGACCCGCCTGCCTGATCCGGTCCTGCAACAGCTGGAGCATTTCGGGAACCCGACGCTGGGCGTGAACGACGCGTTCAAACCCGTGACCCGGTTCTGGGACCGCATCACCCATCCGGCGCAGGTCATTCAGTCCCTGCCTGCGGCGCTGGCCACAATGCTGGACCCCGCCGATTGTGGCCCCGCCTTTCTGGGCCTGCCGCAGGACGTACAGGGCTGGACTTATGATTATCCGGAAGAATTCTTTGCCCGCCGCGTTCACCGTATTCGGCGTCAGGCACCGGATGTTGCCGAAATCGCCGATGCGGCCGCGCTGCTGCGCAACGCCGAACGCCCAATGATCATTGCGGGCGGCGGGGTGCAATATTCCGGCGCGGTCGCGGAACTGACCACATTTGCCGAAACACACGGCATCCCGGTTGTCGAAACCATCGCCGGGCGCGCCAACATGCTGTCGGACCACGCCCTGAACATCGGCCCGATCGGCGTCACCGGTTCGGACAGCGCAAACGCGATTGCAGAACGCGCCGACGTCGTTCTGGCAGTTGGCACAAGGTTGCAGGATTTCACCACCGGATCGTGGACCGCCTTTGCCAAAGACGCGAAATTCATCGGCATGAACGTGGGACGGCATGATGCGATCAAGCACCTGTCGCATCCGGTTGTTGGTGACGCGAAACTGGCGCTCAGCGCTCTGCAATCCAACATGGGCAGCTATCGCGCCCCGGAAAGCTGGACCGCGCAAGCGCAGGCCGAGCGTAAGGCATGGGACGCCTATGTCGAAGAAAACACCTCCTACGGGAACTGGCCCAATTCCTATGCGCAGGCCATCGGTGTCGTGAACGCCCTGTGCGACCCGCGCGACCGGGTCGTTGCCGCGGCGGGCGGATTGCCCGCCGAGGTCACCGCCAACTGGCGCACGCTGGATATCGGAACTGTGGATGTCGAGTTCGGCTTTTCCTGCATGGGATACGAAATCGCAGGCGGCTGGGGCGCGCGCATCGCGCAAGCCGAGGGCGAAGCGGATCAGGACACCATCGTCTTTACCGGCGATGGCAGCTATCTGCTGATGAACTCGGATATCTATTCCTCGGTGCTTTCGCAGAAGAAACTGATCATTCTGGTGCTCGACAATGGCGGCTTTGCGGTGATCAACAAGCTGCAGAACAACACCGGGAACGAAAGCTTCAACAACCTGATCAAGGATTGCCCGACTATCCCCGAGGCTTTTGCCGTTGATTTTGCCCAGCACGCGGCCTCGATGGGCGCGAATACTGAAACAGTCGCCAATCCGGCGGAACTGGGTGAGGCGTTTAAGCGCGCCAAAGCCTCGGACAAGACCAGCGTCATCGTCATGAAAGTTGACCCGTATGACGGGTGGACAACGCAAGGCCATACCTGGTGGGAGGTCGGCACGCCTGAAGTATCGGAAAACCCAAATGTCCGCGAAAAGCACGCCGAGATCGAAGCCGAGCGCGCCAAGCAAAGGCAGGGTGTGTGATGGCTGATCTTTCGCGATTGTCGGGCAAGAATTTTGTCATCATCGGGCGGGCAGGCATGGACCTCTATCCCGATCCGCCGGGTACCAAAACCGAAGAGGCGACGCAGTTCTTTTCGTGTCTTGGCGGTTCGTCGGCCAATATCGGGGTCGCCCTGACCAAATTGGGTGCAAAGGCCGATCTGGTCACCTGCGTTGCGGATGACGCCATCGGACGGTTTGCCCTGAACGAGTTGGACAAATACGGGATAGGGCGCGCCCATGTGCGGTCGGTCGGGGGCGAGGCCCGGAATTCACTGGCGGTTGTGGAAACCCGGATCGAAGACCACCAGTCGGTGATCTATCGCAACGGCGCGGCTGACTTTGAGATGACCGAAGCGGATGTGGCCACAGTGGACTACAGCGCCTATTCGGCGCTGATCACCACGGGCACCGTGCTGGCTGCCGAGCCCTCTCGCAGCGCTGCATTTCACGCCTTTGACCTCGCAAAACAGGCCGATCTGCCACTGATCTTCGACGTCGATTACCGACCCTATTCATGGCCCTCGGCACAGGTCGCGGCGGATGTCTATTCCCGCGCCGGGGCCATGTGCGATGTGATCGTCGGCAACGATGTCGAGTTCGGCTTCATGGCCGGTGACTATGATCGCGGACTCGACAAGGCGCGCGAACTTGTCGCCGATGGTGCCGCCATCGCGGTCTACAAAATGGGCGAGAAGGGCGCGATCACGATCACGGCTGAAGGCGAGATCGAAACCGGGATTTACAGAACCGAAGCCCTGAAACCTACCGGTGCAGGCGACAGCTTCATGGGCGGGTTTGTCTCGGGTCTGTCCGATGGTCTTTCGGTGCGCGACGCCGTTTTGCAAGGCTCGGCCAATGCCGCAATGGTTGTTGCCCGCGTCGGCTGTGCCCCGGCGATGCCCACACGCGACGAGCTTGACCAATTCCTCGCTCAACATGCTGGCCCGAACGCGGCCTGAAAGGATACCCCATGCATATAGCCCCCTTCGACAACCAGCAGGCCCCTATCGTTGACGTCGATGACGCACATGTTCCGCTGGTCTATTTCAACATCGTCAAACTGAACGCCGGCGAGCATTTCGACTATCGTGTCGCGGGGTATGAAACCTGCGTTGTTCCCGCGACGGGCACGGTCACCGTGGAGACGGCGGGTGAAACCTTTGCCGATATTGGCAACCGGGGTGCCGATGTCTGGGATGGCGAACCCGAAGGGGTTTATGTTCCCACCGACACCGGCGCGCGGATCACCGCGCGAACTGATACCGAGGTGTTCATCGCCGGGGCAAAGTTCGCCGAAACGCTCAAACCCTTCGCTGTGCGACAGGCCGAGTTGGACCTTGTCCAATACGGCTCTGACGACACCAAAACCCATCGCAAGATCAAGCACATCCTTGGCGCGGCGCATCATGATCGCGTTGGACGTCTGTTGGTTAGCGAGCTTTTCACTGTCGGTGCTGGCGGATGGTCCGGCTTTCCCAGTCACAAACACGACACGGACCGTTTACCCGAAGAAAGCCGTCACGACGAATGCTACAACTTCCGGTTCAAGCCGAACTACGGCTCGGGGCTGCAGATGCTTCAACGGGTCGATAACGAGCCGGGGGATGCCTATCACATCGTCGATGGTTCAACGATCCTGATCGACAAGGGCTATCACCCCTGCTGCGTTCTGCCGGGATATGAAATGTACTATTTCACGATCCTAGGCGGGCAAAGCCAGCGCAGTCTGAAACAGTATTTCCAGCCCACTCATGCCGAGCAATTGCACACCATCCCCGGCATCATGGACATGGTGGCCAAGTTCAAATGACATTGGCGACACTTTCTGAGGTTCTTCGGCCCGCGTTGGCCGGAGGCTATGCCGTTCCAGGATTGGTTTGTCTGGGTTGGGAGGACATGCGCGCCTTTGCGATGGCTGCACAGGCTGAACGCGCACCGGTTATCCTACAGGCCGGTCCGTCCTGCCGGGCGCATACGCCGCTGCCAGTTCTGGGGGCGATGTTCCGCAACTTGGCCGCAGCGGTCGACGTGCCGGTAGTCGCGCATCTGGATCACGGCTACACGCTGGACGAATGCCGCGAGGCGCGGGATGCGGGCTTTACCTCACTCATGTATGACGGGTCGCAAAAGCCCCTACAGCAGAATATCGAGGAAACCGCCACCGTCGCGCAGATCGCGGCCGAGGCAGGTATCTCCTGCGAAGGTGAGATCGGCTTTGTTGGCTATTCCGGAGGTAAAGCGTCCGCTGGCACCGATCCGGACGAGGCCGCCAAATTTGCCCGCGAAAGCGGAGTCGATGCGATGGCCATATCGGTCGGCAACGTGCACCTGCAACAAAACAAGGAAGGTGGTCTGGACGTAGACCGCATCCGCGCCATCGAGGCAAAGACGGACATCCCGCTGGTCATCCATGGTGGGTCAGGCGTGCCGCTGACCCAGCGCGGCGAATTGTCGGCTCATTCGAAGATCTGCAAGTTGAATATCGGTACCGAACTGCGCATGGCCTTTGGGGCGGCGCTCAGACAAGCAGTCTTGGCCGATCCAGATCGTTTTGATCGCGTGACGATCCTGAAGGACACCCATGACCCGGTCGAAGCCGCTGCCCGCACCGTGATTCAGGGTTTGGGAGCCTCGGGACGCGCCTAGGGTCAGCCGCCCGGCGCACCGGCTTGAAAAGTCAATCGCAGCCCAATAGGGTCCAGTCGAGCCGCGCTGCCAAGGCATGGCGCGACACGGATATGTTTTCCCGACCCACTGTGCAGAAAAGACCGCTCAATGCCCCTGACCGCCGAACAACGGGTCCGTTGTAAATCAAAAATTGAACCGTGGCGTACCACCATGACGAAAGAACCAGTCTCGGGAAATCCGACTGTGATCTTTTCAATCCCCCTGATCTCGCGCGACAGGGCGCGAAACTGGGCGCAGGTCTGTGCCAATCTCGACCGCACGATCGACACCCTGCGCAGACAGACCAATCCAAACTGGAAAGCCATCATCTGCTGCCAATCCCAACCCGACGGGATCGACTTCGACGATCGGGTTCTATTCTTGCCATTCCACGAACATGTCGAAGGCAACGACAACCACCAAAAACGCAGGGCGATCACGCAGCACTGCAATGAAACGCAATCAGGTGACATCTATCTTTTCAAACTGGATGCGGATGATTTTGTCCATCCAGCGCTTGTAGGGCACATGATCGATACACGTGCGCCCGAAGGATATCTGCTTGATCGTGGTTATATGTTCGACACCACCTCGCACAGGATCGCGCCGCTGAACCGCGCATCAAAAGAAGCGATACGTGCGCAGGAAGGCCCGTTGGGGATGGCGCTGATTCCCAGACGCGTAAACGACCTGTTTCGCCGGATTACGGGCCGGAATCTGGCCAAATTCCCGCCCCGCCTGTCCAAAATGCGCGACTTCGGGTCGACCTGCGGCTCCTGTGTCGCGTGGCGATACCATTGCGGCGAGAACAGCGTGAACATCGCCATGCCCGAGGTCAATCACACTCTTATCCTTTCCGCCAATCAGGAAGAATTGATGTGCCTGAGCCCCGTACCTTTCAACGCCATGGTCTACGTGGTTGGTCATGGTGAGAATATTCAGGAAACAAAAGGGCGTATGCCTCACAAAATCAGATACATAGACGAATTCTCGTTACCCGAGCGCGAGGCGCAGCACGTGCTTGCCGAATTTGGCCTTGCATAACCAAGCCGCTTCTATTGCAAACCGCTAAACGCGCACGCAGGACCAAAGTCTGCCGCGCACGCAACTCATTGCACCCAAAGTCAGTTGTATTATGGGGTCAATCCTACCTACGCCGCTAAGTACGGCAAATTGGTCGACGCCTGTCGACACGATTTTTTTCAGGCGCTACGGGAAAGCCCCAATTACGTGATGTGATGAGATTCGCTATCTTGGCTCTAACGGAACATTTTCTCAGGTCCGTGTACCCCCTTGAGAGAGAGGGGCTGGCTAAGACCCCCTCGTCCAGCCCCTCGCACCACCTTTCACTCTCGATCATTTGTGAGACAGTGGATTTCTCCCCTGCTGCCAGCGCTCGGCAGCCGCCAATAGTGTAGCACAAAAACCCCCCAAAATCTCCCCGCTAAAAATGGGGGGTAAGCGCATGAAATGGTGAAACGATCACGGAAGAATTGTATCCCGTGGTGTGGCGCTCCCCTCAGCCCATGGATAACTCTGACAGGGGGGCTGATCCGGATCCGCGCCAGATTCCTTACTGCCCTAACGCCACCAGGCCCGAGCCGAGGCGATTCGTCCGCTATGTACCCGAAGCGTCCTGAAGCGCCCGATCCAGACCCGTTGCGACCTGATCGACATCTTCAAGCGTCAGACACAAGGGTGGCACCATGCGCAGACAGGACTGGAACGGTCCGGATTTCGACAGGATGATCCCTTGCGCTCGGCAGGATTCGAACACCTCGGTGGTTGTATCCTTGTCCGGTGTCTTGGCGTCGCGGTCGCTGACGAACTCGATGGCCAGCATCAGACCCTTGCCGCGCACATCGCCGATGGCTTCGTATTTGTCTTTCAGATCATGCAAACGCTCCAACAGCGCGGCGCCGACGGTGCTCGCATTCTGTTGCAGCCCCTCGTCCCGCATCACGGCCAAAACGACGCGGGCTGCTGCGGCTGAGGTCGGGTTTGCGCCATAGGTATGGAACATGAACTTTTCGGCCATGGGCTCGGCAATATGTTTTCTGGCGACCACGGCGCCGATTGGAAAGCCATTCCCCAACCCTTTGGCCATGACCACGATGTCGGGCACAACGCCGTCTGCCTCGAACCCCCAGAAATGGGCACCGGTGCGGCCAAACCCAGATTGCACTTCGTCCGCGATATAGAGACCACCTGCTGCGCGAACACGGTCCGCAGCACCGGACATATAGCCGGGCGGCATTTCGATGATGCCGCCATAGCCCTGAACGCTTTCGACGAACATTCCGGCGACCTTGCCGGACGTTGCCGAGGCAATCGTGCGGTCAATTTCGTCGAGATAGGGCTGGGTGCCGGTGCCAAATATCCCGCGATACTGGTTCGGTTCGGCGACGAAGGCGACATTCCCGGGCATACCCGGATGACGCCAGCCCGATATGCCGGTGATCGACTGCGCCGCAGCTGTTGGACCGTGATAGGCCGTGCGCAGAGCCAGCAAATCCTGATTACCGGTATAGGTGCGCGCCATGGTCATGGCGAGGTCAACCGCTTCGGACCCCGAATTGGTCAGGTGCACCACCCAGTCATGACCTTTTGGCATCGTCGCCGCCAACTCTTCAGCCAGATGGGCGGGCGTCGGATGGTAGAACATCGTCGTGCAATGGGTCAGCTCCTGCGCCTGCGCCATCGCGGCTTCGACCACACGCGGGTGCGAATGCCCGACCGAGATGCAGACATTCATACCCAACAAATCCGTGTATTGCTGCCCGTCGCTGTCCCACAGATATTGCCCCCGGCCCTTTTGGAACACGATCGGCTCTTTGAACGGGGTAAACCGGGTCAGCGAGGCGGCATAAAACTGGTCTCGACGCGCAGCGGTGCTGTCAAAGTTCCAATCGGTGTGCAGAGGATGCTCGGTCATGTGGAGTCTCCGGGTTTCATACGCGTGTTGGCGGGGTCGAATGGTGGCTCTGGCAGGATGGTCGCGCGGCGCATCTCGCCCAGTATTGATACGGCCAGCGGGTCGCGCGCCTTAGGGTCGCGCAGATAGGCCCAAGCCAACACCTTGCCGGTCCGATGACCATAAGCCCCAGAGGTGACGATCCCGACAGCTTTGTGCGATTTCCACACCGTATGGGCATAGAACGGGTCGACCTCGCCGGCATCGATCTCGAGAAGAACCATGTCCCACGCATTTTCACGGGCAAGGCCTGATCGCAGTTCGGGACGGACAAAGGCGGTCAACCCAGCCTCTAACGGGCTGCGTTCGGTGGTCAGGTCGCTGCCCCATCCACGATAGGCTTTTTCCAGCCGCATCGAATTGGCAGCATAGGCCCCATAGTAGCCGAGCCCAAACGGGCGCGCGCAATCTTCCAAAAACCTGAACAGTTGGGCAGCGTCGCGTGCCGGTACATGCAACTCCCACCCAGCCTCACCGATATATGAGACGCGCAGCGCACGGACGGCAGTACCGGCAATTTCCGCGTCGCGGGTCGTTAGCCAACCCATGTCAGACAGGCTGGGCAATACCTCGGGTGCTTTCGGGCCCATCACACCAATGACCGCATAGTCCTCGGTGACATTCGCAATCTCAACGTCAAAACCCGCCGCACATCGACGTAGCAGGTCGAGGTCAATCTCCTCGGCCGCAGCGGCGGAATTCATGTAGGCCCGCTCGGGCGACAGACGGGTAACAGTGAATTCCGACAAAACCCCACCCGCTGGCGTCAAAGCGTGGGTCAAACCAACCCGGCCCGGCCCCGGTGCGCGGTTCGCGCCAAGGTTTTCGAGAAACGCGGTGACATCCGGGCCGGTCACCTCGAATTTTGAAAACACCGACAGATCGGCCAGAGCGACACGGTTTGTCGCCGCATCGACTTCGGCTGCGACACGGTCGAACCAGTTGGCACGGCGAAAGGTTTCATCCGCCGTTGTGTCCGGGCCGTCCGCAAACCAGTTGGGCCGTTCCCAGCCGTGCGCGGCACCCATGACCGCGCCCCGTTCGATCATCAGATCATGCAGCGGGGACAAGCGCAGGCCGCGCCCGGCGGGGCGTTCTTCGTGCGGGTAATGCACACCGAATTGCAGACCGAAACATTCGATAGCTTTTTCGACGCGATAGTCACGATCCGCCCAAGCACCAAAGCGTCGGCTATCGACTGCCAGCGCGTCCATCGGTGGCGCGCCATGGGTCATCCAATGGGCCAGAAACCAGCCCGCGCCCCCGCCTTCCATCACGCCCATCGAGGACCCGGTCAAAAGCCAGGCGTTTTCCAACCCATGCGCCGGACCAATCAGCGGGTTCGCATCAGGAGTGAAGGTGATCGGACCGTTGATCACGGATTTTACTCCACCGGTTTCCAGCGCTGGGATACGCTCCATGGCGGCCATGATGATATGTTCGACCCGGTCCAGATCGGGCGGCATTAGATCGGCCCCAAACTCGGGCGGCACACCATCGACAGACCAGACCTGTGCTTCCTTTTCGTAGGGACCCAGGATCAACCCATCGCGTTCCTGCCGTACGTACCAGCTCTCTTCCGGGTCGCGGATGATGGGCAGTTCCGGCAGACCTTGGGCTATGCGCTCATTCACCGCGCCAACCGTGTCCGTCACCAGATATTGGTGCAGCACCGGGACCGAAGGGATGTTCAGCCCCATCATCTTCCCAATCTCCCATCCCCATGTCCCGGCTGCGTTCACGATGTGCGTGGTCGTCACTTCACCTTTCGGCGTCTGGACCACCCAGTGCGCGCCATCGCGGCGGAGGCCCACGACCGGGCAGTTGCGCCAGACCTGCGCGCCGTACCGGCGGGCGACTTCGGCCATCGCCTGAGTTGCAAGTGTGGGATCCACATGGCCGTCGTCAGGCTCGTAGATGCCGCCAATCAACCCGTCGAGCCGGGCCAGCGGATGCAACTCGGCAATGCGTTGGGGTGTCAGGATCTCCAGCGGGTAGCCGGTGAATTCAGACAGCCCGGCCACATGACGGAATTCGTCCATCCGGTCCGGGTTGCGCGTGATCCGCATGGCGCCTGAACGATGAAAGCCACAATCCCGACCGGTCTCTTCCGGCAGAATGTCCCGATAGAGGCGCACCGACGTTGCGCGGAGTTCCTGAATGGTCGGGTTATGGGCGAAATGCGTGCACAATCCGGCGGCGTGCCAGGTCGAGCCATGGGTCAGGTCGTTCTTTTCCACCAAAAGAACGTCGGACCATCCCGCCTTGATCAGGTGATACATCAGCGACACGCCCATGGCGCCGCCGCCGATGATGACGACCTGCACTTGCGTCATTCGCGCATCCTTTCGTTCTTGGGGTCATAGGGCGCACGGCGCAGCGGATGTGCCGCAAAATCCTGCCCGGCAACGCGGATTGTGAATTTTCGTTCGCAGGTTTCGTCCAGGGTCTCACCCAACCGGGTCGAGACAAGTGCAAAACACAAGTTCAGCCCGGTGCGCGGGCCGCGCGCGCCCGAGGTAGTGTAACCGATGTGCGTCTCGCCCTCGAAAACCGGCTCATCATGCAACAGCAGCGGGTCGCCTTCGACTTGCAACAGGATCAGGCGTTGTTTGACGCCGTGGTCCCGTTGTCTGGCAAGGGCGTCTTTGCCGACAAATTCCTTGCTCCAGTCGATGGTAAAGCCAAGCCCGGCCTCGATCGGGGTAGTCATTGGGCCGATATCGTGCCCCCAGTGCCGGAACCCCTTTTCGATGCGGCACCCATCCAGTGCAAAGTGACCCAGCGCGCGCGCTCCGGTTGCACAGAGCTTTGCGAAAACCTCGGGTGCGACCGCGTTGGGGATTGTCAGTTCCCAACCATATTCGCCAACAAAGCTGATGCGCGTGGCGCGAATGTCGTTTTGGCCCTGTGTCAGAGTTTGAACACGCCCTAAAGGAACAGCGGACCAAGACGTCGCCGGGAACGCCCTGGACAGCGTGCTTGCTGCATCAGCCCCCATAACGCCTACGGTACAATAGTCTCCGGTCACATCCTCAAGGTGCAAGGTTCCGGGCAAATGGCGGCGCAAATACGCCAGATCACGGGCCCGCGTGGCCGCCCCGGACGTGAGGTGAAAGTGCTGCGGACCAAGCCGGGAAATGGTAACGTCCATCTCGATCCCGGCGTCAGGGTTCAGTACTTGCGTGTAGATGGCGCGCCCGACAGGGATATCCAGCTGTGCCGTGCAAATCCGGTTCAACGCGGCGCAGGCCCCCTCCCCGCGAATATCGATCTTGGTAAATGGGCTCAGGTCAATCAGGGCCGTGCCATCGGCCATAACCGCTGCCTCGGCCTGCGCATTCGGCCACCACCCCTGAGCAGCCACCGAATAGGCATGTACGTCGCCGTACCAAAGGCCCCTCTCCCACCCGGCGGTCTGGCCGAATTGCGCGCCCAGCTTTGCCCACTGTCCATGCAGCGCCGAGGTTCGCAAACCCCGCCCTGCGCCGGGCTGTTTATACGGCCAATGCAATGCAAAGAGGTCGGCTACGGCCTCGTTCATGCGCGCAGCCATGTGGCGGGGTGCGGCGGTTGCAGGATCAACACGGGCCACATCGACCTCCCACATGTCCATCGGCGGCGTGCCGTCCAGCATCCAATCCGCCAGCGCACGGCCGATCCCGGCCGACGACATAATGCCAACGGAATTCATCCCTGCCGCTACAAAAAGCCCGTCGACAACCGTCTCTCCGACCAGCGGGCGTGTGTCTGCAGTAAAGCTTTCGGGGCCATTCATAAAATGCTGGATGCCAACTGTCTCGAGCGCGGGGCAAAGCGCCAGCGCCGCCTCCATAAAGGGGGCGAACTGGTCCCAATCCTCTGCCATCTCAAGAAAGGCGCGATTGCCTTCGGGGCCATAGGGGTCCCAGCATTTTGCGTTGGGCTCGAACCCGCCAATGACCAGCTTGCCTGCATCCCCCTTGATATAGATACCCCGATCCAGGTCACGGATGACGGGAAACGGGTCAGGCAAGTCGGGAATTGGTTCAGTGACCACATACATATGCCCGACGGCCTGCAAGGGCAGCGCGACACCTGCGGTCGCCGCCAGTTCGCGCGACCACGCACCGGTTGCGATGACAACCTGATCGGCCTCGATCACCGTGCCATCGGCAAGCGACACGCCGTTAACATGGTTGCCCCGGGTCAGGATGCGCTCGACCTGAACGCCTTCCCTTAGGGTCACGCCACGATCCCGCGCCGCGCGCGCGTAAGCCATGCACAGATCAACAGGATTGACGTTGGCATCTTCGGGCACATGCAACGCACCGACATGCGAGCTTAGATCCAGCATGGATACAGGAACATCCCCGGCGGCGATGACCTTGGGCGTCAGGCCCTGCGTTGCGCCCAGATCCGCAATGCGATGCAACTCGTCCAGGCGCGCGACCTCTCGTGCCAGCCAATATCCGCCGGTGCGCCTGTACCCGGTGGACATGCCCGTTTCCGTCTCAAGCTGCGGAAAGACCTCTAGCGCGGCTGAGGCAAGGCGGGTCATATTCGGCGTCGCCCTGAGTGGCCCGACGATGCCAGCCGCATGCCACGAGGTGCCCGAAGTCAGCTGATTGCGCTCCAGCAAAGTCACATCGTCTGCGCCGCGCTTGGCAAGGTGGTAGGCTACGCTCAGCCCGATGGCACCGCCGCCGATGATCAGAATTCGCGCCATCAGAAATAGTCCTGATCCGGCTTTTCGGATTTGCGTTGCGCGATGTAGTCCTGAAGGGCTGCATCAATGTCGGGGTCAAGGCCGGGGTCCTGATAATCCGCCAGTTGCTGTTTCCAGATCGCCTGCGCCCTTTGGGCCGCGTCCTGCGCTCCGCCCGCGTGCCATTGCTCGAACGAGTTGTCATCTGGGGTCCAGGGCCGGAACAGCGCAGACATGAAGTTGGCCTGTGTATGCTCTGACCCAAGAAAGTGTTGCCCCGGACCGGTGCTTGCAATCGCCTCCATGGCCTGCGCATTCTCGCTCATGTCGATGCCATCGAAGAACCGGCCCACCTTGCCGCACAGATCGTGGTCGATGATGGTTTTTTCGAACGAGGTCACCAGACCGCCCTCAAGCCATCCGGTGGCGTGGTTGATCAGATTGGCCCCCGCGAACATGGACATCAGCAAACCCCATGCCGCCTCTTGCTGGCTTTGCGCATCCGGCAGTTTCGACGCGCTGAGCGTACCGACCGTATGCAGCGGCACCCCCAATCTGCGGGCCAGTTGTCCCGCCGCCAGAACCATCAAACCGGCCTCGGGTGTGCCGAAGGTCGGCGCGCCGGATTTCATCGACATGGTCGAGGCGAAACTGCCCATCAGACAGGGTGCCCCGGGGTTGACCAATTGCGTCAAGGTCATCGCCGCCATGGTTTCGGCCAGAACCTGCGCCAAGGTGCCTGCGACCGTGGCCGGTGACATGGCTCCGGTCAGAACCCAGGGCGTGCAGGCAACCGGTTGACCTGCCCGCGCATAGGTCTTGAGCGCGCCGGACATGTGGCTGTCCATCACTAAGGGCGCGTTGGTGTTGGACACGCAATACAGCACCGGATTGCTGGCCACGAACTCGGCACCAAATAGGATACGCGCCATATCGATGGCATGCCCCGCGCGTTCGGCACCGATGAAGGCCCCCATAAAAGCGCGGTCCGAATGGCGGATATGGGCATACAACATGTCCAGATGCCGTTTGTTCGCGGGCAGGTCGACCGGTTCGCACACCACTCCGCCCGAATGGTGCAACCACGGCAACGTATGGTGCAGCTTTACCAGATCCGTGAAATCGGCGTAGGACGCGTACCGCCGCCCACGATCCAGATCATGAACAAACGGCGGTCCCCAGGCCGGACACAAGACTGAAGCATCTCCGCCAAGCTGCACGTTATTCGCCGGATTACGCGCGTGCTGGGTGAACTGCGCCGGGGCGGTCGCTGTAATCGTCTTTCGGCAGAACCCGGGAGCAAAGCGGATACGGGTGCCGTCCACATTGCATCCCGCGCGCGCAAAGATGTCGAGTATCTCCGGGTCGTCAGGAAACTCCATCCCCGTCTCGGCTAGGATGGTGTCTGCATTTGCCTCGATCTGCTCGAGCCCGGCCTGGCTGAGTACGTTGAAGGTGGACAGTTTGCGCAGGATGAACGGCGCCCGAGGCTCGCTGGCGATGCGATCCGCAACGCCTTTGCGTCGCCTCTGGGTACGGGTCCGTGTCATGGGCAAAGTCTTGCAACGGGACTTGACGCACACCAAGAAAATTCGATTAGTATAATTGAAAATTATACTATGGATCATCCCGTGCTCGACAGCCGAACCCTGTCCCCCGGTCTCATTCGCTCGTTAGAGGTCTTTGTCGCGGTCGCAGAGACCGGTCAAATGCGGTCCGGTGCAAAAATGCTAAACATCTCGCAACCCGCAGCGTCCCAGCATATCGCGTCACTTGAAAAAGCCTTTGGCGCTGTGCTTCTCGATCGCGGGTCGCGTCCGGCAAAGCTGACCTATGCTGGCGCGCGATTGCATGGAAAAGCGCAAAAGATTCTTGATGCCCTGTCGGATATGGAGACCGAACTTCGCCATGTGGGACAGAAATCCCTGTCGCTGCTGCGGGTCGGCATTCAGGCCTCGGTCGCGACGACACTGACGCCACCCTTGATCGAACTGGCGCAGACCAAATTTGGGGTCGAAGACATCACCTTGCATGCCGGGCAAAGCGGAAATCACGAACACCTGCTGCGCACCAAACAGGCGGATCTCGCCATCACGTCGAACCCGTTTCTCGACATGGATGGTCTAGAACGTCACCACATCCTGACCGAAAAATACCTGCTGGTCCTGCCGCTGGGTTTCGATGGCCCCACCACCAGCTTCGACGCAATTCAGGAGCGGCTGCCGCTTGTCCGATTTGGCGATACGACAAATGCAGGGCGCCAGATTGCCCAGCATCTGCGCCGCCTCAGGTTCGAACCGGAAAAGGTCATTCAGGCTGATCGGTCCAGCATGGTGACATCTTGCGTGGCGGCGGGGCAAGGGTTCAGCCTGTTAACGCCAACCCTGCTGATCGACGGCTTGGTCGAGAACATGCACCTCGAATTGACGCAATTGCCGATTGCCGGGCTTTCCAGAACCCTGACCGTTGTGGCGCGCGAGGGTGAGTTGCAGGGCCTGCCCAAAAGCGTGGCCCGTCTGGCCAAAGGCACCCTGTACAATCGCATAGAAGCTTTCGTGGGGCCTGTTGGTTCGGCCAGTGTCGATCTTCTCTGATCCGCAACAGCCAAGACGCCATGCAACAAAAAAGGGCACCCGTTGGGGTGCCCATTCCATTCGATCATTCGCGGGTGCGAATTATTCGATGATTTTCGACACAACGCCGGCGCCGACGGTGCGGCCGCCTTCGCGGATCGCGAAGCGCAGGCCGTTTTCCATCGCGATCGGTGCGATCAGCTCAACGCCGAACGACACGTTGTCGCCGGGCATGACCATCTCGGTACCTTCGGCCAGGGTCACGGTGCCGGTCACGTCCGTCGTACGGAAGTAGAACTGCGGGCGATAATTGGCGAAGAACGGGGTGTGACGACCGCCTTCTTCCTTGGTCAGGATATAGGCTTCGGCTTCGAACTTGGTGTGCGGGGTCACCGAACCCGGCTTACACAGAACCTGGCCACGCTCAACGCCGTCACGATCCACACCACGCAGCAGGGCGCCGATGTTGTCGCCTGCTTCACCGCGGTCCAGCAGCTTGCGGAACATCTCAACACCGGTACAGGTGGTTTTGCTGGTGTCGCGGATGCCGACGATTTCGATCTCGTCGCCAACGTTGATCACGCCACGCTCGACACGGCCGGTCACAACGGTACCACGGCCCGAGATCGAGAACACGTCTTCGATCGGCATCAGGAACGGCTGGTCAACAGCGCGCTCAGGGGTGTCGATGTAGTCATCAACAGCCGCCATCAGTTCCTTGATCTTCTCTTCGCCGATTTCCGGGTTGTTGCCTTCCATCGCGGCCAGAGCCGATCCTGCGATGATCGGAATATCGTCGCCGGGGTATTCGTAGCTGGACAGCAGTTCGCGAACTTCCATCTCAACCAGTTCCAGCAGCTCTTCGTCGTCAACCTGATCCACTTTGTTCAGGAACACGACCATCTTCGGGATGCCAACCTGGCGGCCCAGCAGGATGTGCTCACGCGTCTGCGGCATCGGGCCGTCAGCGGCGTTCACAACCAGGATCGCGCCGTCCATCTGAGCGGCACCGGTGATCATGTTCTTGACGTAGTCGGCGTGGCCGGGGCAGTCAACGTGCGCGTAGTGGCGGTTATCGGTCTCGTATTCCACGTGGGCGGTCGAGATGGTGATGCCGCGCGCTTTCTCTTCCGGCGCACCGTCAATCTGGTCATACGCTTTGAAGTCACCAAAATACTTGGTGATTGCTGCGGTCAGCGTCGTCTTGCCGTGGTCAACGTGGCCAATCGTGCCGATGTTGACGTGCGGTTTTGTACGCTCAAACTTTTCCTTTGCCATGATGGCCTCCTTTGTCGGTAATGAAGGGAGCCCGCTAATCGAGCTCCCTCAAATCTTCGCTTATGCGTATTTCGCCTGGATCTCGTCGGAGATGTTCTGCGGAACCGGATCGTAGTGGTCGAACTGCATGGTGAACTGGGCACGGCCCGACGACATCGAACGCAGGGTGTTGATGTAGCCGAACATGTTCGCCAGCGGAACGAACGCGTCGATTGCGATCGCGTTGCCGCGCGGTTCCTGACCAGACACCTGGCCACGACGCGAGGTCAGGTCGCCGATGATACCGCCGGTGTATTCTTCCGGGGTGATCACTTCGACCTTCATGATCGGTTCCAGCAGCTTCGCGCCAGCTTTGCGCATGCCTTCACGCATACACATACGGGCCGCGATTTCGAACGCAAGAACGCTCGAGTCAACGTCGTGGAACTTACCGTCCAGCAGGGCAACCTTGAAGTCGATCACAGGGAAGCCAGCCAGCGGGCCACTATCCATGACCGAGTTGATGCCTTTTTCAACACCCGGGATGTATTCCTTCGGAACGGCACCACCAACGATGCGGCTTTCGAACGAATAACCCTCGCCCGGCTCGGTCGGCTGGATTTCCAGCTTAACTTCACCGAACTGACCCGAACCACCCGACTGTTTCTTGTGGGTGTAGGTGTGCTCGACCGGCATCGAGATGGTTTCACGATAAGCCACCTGCGGTGCACCGATGTTCGCTTCAACCTTGAACTCGCGCTTCAGACGGTCAACCAGGATGTCCAGGTGAAGTTCGCCCATGCCCTTCATGATGGTCTGACCCGATTCCAGGTCGGTTTCCACGCGGAAGGACGGGTCTTCGGCGGCCAGACGGGCCAGACCCTGGGACATTTTCTCTTGGTCGCCCTTGGTTTTGGGCTCAACCGCGATCTCGATCACCGGATCAGGGAAGGTCATGGTTTCCAGAACCACCGGATCCTTCGCGTCACACAGGGTGTCACCGGTGGTGGTGTCTTTCAGACCCGCCAGCGCGATGATGTCGCCTGCAAACGCTTCTTCGATCTCTTCCCGGTTGTTCGAGTGCATCATCATCATACGACCGATGCGCTCTTTCTTACCTTTGGTCGAGTTCAGGATCGAGTCACCCTTGTTCATGGTGCCCGAGTAGATCCGGGTGAAGGTCAGCGAGCCAACAAAGGGGTCGTTCATGATTTTGAACGCCAGACCCGAGAAGGCCATGTCGTCGTCTGCACGACGGGCGATATCACGAACTTCTTCCTCGTCGCCGGGTTTGAAGCCCATGTAATCAACAACGTCCAGCGGGCTGGGCAGATAGTCGATCACAGCGTTGAGCAGCGGCTGAACGCCTTTGTTCTTGAACGCCGAACCACCCAGAACCGGAACAAACGCGATTTCCAGAGTACCTTTGCGCAGCAGGGCGCGCAGGGTCGGAACGTCGGGCTCATTGCCTTCCAGGTATTCCATCATCGCGTCGTCGTCCATTTCGACGGCCGCTTCGATCATCTTGCCGCGCCATTCGTCAGCCATGTCTTTCAGGCTGTCGCGGATCGGAGCTTTGATCCAGCTTGCGCCCAGATCTTCGCCCTGCCAAAGCCACTCTTCCATGGTGACCAGGTCGATCAGACCTTCCAGCTCGGACTCGGCGCCGATCGGAATGCCAACCGGAACAGCGCGTGCGCCGGTGCGGTCTTCGATCATGTTGACGCAGTTGAAGAAGTCAGCGCCGATCTTGTCCATCTTGTTGACGAAAACCATACGCGGAACCTTGTAGCGGTCAGCCTGACGCCACACGGTTTCGGTCTGAGGCTCAACACCGGCGTTTGCGTCCAGAACGCAGACGGCACCGTCGAGAACCGCCAGCGAGCGTTCAACTTCGATGGTGAAGTCAACGTGGCCTGGGGTGTCGATGATGTTCAGGCGGTGCTTGGGTGTATCGGCGGTCTGACCGTCTTCGGTGCGTTCCCAGAAGGTGGTGGTCGCAGCCGAAGTGATGGTGATGCCGCGTTCCTGCTCCTGCTCCATCCAGTCCATGGTGGCTGCACCATCGTGCACCTCACCGATGTTGTGGGATTTACCAGTGTAATACAGGATACGCTCCGAGCAGGTGGTCTTACCTGCATCGATGTGCGCCATGATACCGAAGTTACGGTATAGTTCGAGAGGATATTCGCGTGACATGTGTCTAAGCCTCTGGGATTACCAACGATAATGGCTGAAGGCTTTGTTCGCCTCGGCCATCTTGTGGGTGTCTTCGCGTTTCTTGACGGCAGTACCGCGGGACTGAACGGCGTCCAGCAGCTCGCCTGCAAGGCGCTCTTCCATGGTGTTTTCGTTGCGGCCACGGGCGGCGGTGATCAGCCAGCGGATGGCCAAAGCTTCGCGGCGCTCGGGGCGGACTTCGACCGGAACCTGATAGGTTGCACCACCAACCCGGCGCGAGCGAACCTCGACCGACGGTTTGATGTTGTCGAGCGCTTCGTGGAACACTTCGACAGGGGCGCGCTTGATCTTGGTCTCAACGCGGTCAAACGCGTTGTAAACGATGCGCTCTGCGACCGACTTCTTGCCGTCGATCATCAGGTTGTTCATGAATTTGGTCAGTACCTTGTCGCCAAATTTGGCGTCAGGCAGGACTTCGCGTTTTTCGGCGGCGTGACGACGTGACATATCAGCCTCTCCTTCTTACTTGGGACGCTTCGCGCCGTATTTCGAACGGCGTTGCTTACGGTCTTTGACGCCCTGAGTATCCAGAACACCGCGCAGGATGTGGTAACGCACACCGGGAAGGTCTTTCACACGGCCGCCACGGATCAGAACAACCGAGTGTTCCTGCAGGTTGTGGCTTTCACCGGGGATGTACGAGATGACCTCGAACCCGTTGGTCAGGCGCACTTTGGCAACCTTACGCATAGCCGAGTTCGGCTTTTTCGGTGTGGTGGTATACACACGAGTGCAGACGCCGCGTTTCTGCGGGCACTGCTCCAGGTGCATGGACTTCGAGCGTTTTACTTTGGGCTGCCGCGGCTTGCGGATCAGCTGTTGAATAGTTGGCATTCCGGTTTCTTCCCCGTTTTGCAACACACATGACATGCACGCGGTTGCGTGCGGTTAAACTTCGCTGCGCTCATGCGTCCACAAGCGCAAAACCCACGAGCGTTCCCATTCCGAGGTGAACGTCGCGGTTGGTTATCAGAGGGCGCGAACTGCAAAATTGTCCGGGCCTTGACCAGTTCATTACTGGAATCGGTTTTGGGGCGGCCCCCGGCACCGAGATGACGCGCGTATAGGGGGAGTCGGCCCAAGTGTCAACAGCACAGCCCCATATGTGCTCTGCCGGCCGAATTACGCTGTGTTATCAGCCCTCGCACGTCATTTCCAGGGTTTGCGCGCGTTGCGGCCCATCCCTCACGCGGGCATAGTCTGCGGAACACGAAACGCAACGGATGCACCATGCAAGTCATCGGCCTGTGCCGCTTTTCCTACCCAGCCATCGGAGGCTTTCAGGTCGAGCACGACACGATCGAGGATCGCCGCCGCTACCTCTATGAGACCGAACGGCTGGAGGAACGTTTCCGGCTTTTTGAAACCATCACGCTGCCCGGTTTGCGCGCGCAAACGGACGGTGCTTTCGATTTCGTCATCGTAATCGGGGATTGCCTGCCGAAAGACGCGAAGGACCGGTTGAACGATCTGATCGCAGGAATGCCTCAGGTTCGGATCACGACCCAAGCGCCGGGTGAACACCGCGCGGTGATGAAGTCCGTTCTGAACAAGGCCCGCCACGATCACGCCCGCCCCTGCCTGCAATTTCGACTGGACGATGACGACGGCGTTGCGGTGGATTTTGTTGAAAGGCTGCGAACGGCTGTGGACGATTGCGCAGGGCTGACCAACGCAAACGAGACGGTCGCGATTGACTTCAACCACGGCTATCTGGCCGAGATCAAGGCCGGTGATGTCAGCGCGGCACCTCTATTCCGACCTCTGATCACCGCTGGGTTGGGCATGTATGTGAATGCCGGATGTGACCTGACGATCATGAACTTCGCGCACCAGCGGATGGGGCGGTTCATGCCGGTTGTCACCTACCCGGACGCACCTTTGTGGGTACGTACGCTGAACGGTTTCAACGACTCGCCCAAAGCCCGCAAAGGAAAGCAGACGCTCAAGGCACTGACCCGCGACCAGAGGGCCGTATTTGCCGAACAGTTTGGGATTGACGCCGAAGCGATCCGCCAGATCTATTCCGACGTTTGAACCGCCCGCTCGCGGAAAAGCGTGAATAGCCCGGCACCAACGACCAGCGCCGCGCCTGTCATCGTAACCGAATCCGGCCAGTCGCCGAATACAAGCCACCCCAGCGCCAGCGCCCAGATCAGACTGGAGTATCGGAACGGAGCGACAAAGCCGACCTCTCCTACGCGCATAACCATGACACTGAACACATAGCCCATCAGCACGAACACGGCGGCGGAACCCAACATCAGGCCAGACATCGCCGGGACCGGCACCCAACCTTCGGACACAGATGCCACAGCAGCGGTCACGGTGATCGAAAAGGATGTGGCCAGCGTCACGACCATGGATGGCACCTCGGGCGACATGCGGCGGGTGATCAGATCGCGGACCGTGACTGAAACAACCGCAACCAGGGCGTAGATCGCAAATATGCTGAACCCGTCCGGACCGGGCCTGACGATCAGCAACATACCCGCGAACCCCATTCCGATCGCCAGTATTCGGCGCCAACCGATGTGTTCACCAAAAAACAAGGCTGCGCCCAGCGTCACCGTCAAGGGCAGCACCTGCAGCACAGCGGTGACATTCGCCAAAGGCATATGCATCAGCGCGGTCAGGAAAAAGAAAGTTGCAGACAGTTCAGCCAGACATCGCCACG
Organism: Ruegeria sp. CH11; assembly: GCF_056537105.1. Classification (NCBI taxonomy): domain Bacteria; kingdom Pseudomonadati; phylum Pseudomonadota; class Alphaproteobacteria; order Rhodobacterales; family Roseobacteraceae; genus Ruegeria; species Ruegeria sp. CH11. The sequence continues at coordinate 686 of NZ_JBQFQX010000008.1, read as the reverse complement.
CGATCAACCACTTGTCATGACGCGAAAAATTTAGATGAAGCGCACCCAGATGCCGGGCCAGAAGGTAAATCAGGCAAGTGGCCAACGCCCCACGCATGGCTACCAATTGAAACAGGGGCATATTCTGACCGACAATTTTGACAAGCGCATCATTGACGGTAAATGCCGCCATGCTCCCCATCATCAAGAATGCCCCGCGCATATTAGGTGTCATAACCCACCTGCACAGACTTAAACCAACATCATGCCATTGGCCCGAAAGCCGTGCGGTTTGTCAATGAAGCAAAAGGCCGATCGTCGGACAACCCGCCTTGGTCGCCGTCAGACACCAACCCGACTCAAGTTCAAATGTTTCGTGGTGGGCCCATCGCAGGCATCGTTTTGGGGATGCCGAAAATGGGCATTCGCCGTAACAAAGCTAAGGCTTACCGAAGCGTCGTCGGCTCAAACGGCGGGGGCTGGAAACCCAACTGGCGGTACGCGGTTGATAAAGACAGCAACGAGAAAGGACCGAAGTTGCTCGGAAATCAACATAGACAAAACAATAGGCACGCGGGAATTGGCATCCGGTCATCAAATCAGTGGCTGCTCAGCCGAGAGGCTGTGTGGAAACGCACCGGATCTAGTCTTTTTCTGAGCTTGTGAGTTTTGTTGCGGTTGTTTCGCTGGATTTTTCATTTTCGTGT